>JBDSBS010000281.1:0-4604 GCA_039921435.1 Planctomycetota bacterium
CGCGCCTGGTGGCCCGGGCGCGGGGGGCCGGCGCATTGTCCCGATTTCCGACACTCATCGCCGGTAGCGTAGCCAGAGGATGGAGCCAAAGCTCGCCCGCGCCGATGAAGTGTGCATGCGCGGTCACTATTGCGTGAGTCGCGAGCTTCGACCTGCCGAAAAAGCACCTGGTCGAGCACCGGGAATCCCGGAGGCATTGCCGCTTCGGATACGATCCAGTGCTCCGCTCGCTACCGCCGGGTAACGGGTGGAGGCTGGCCTTGCGGCGAGGTCGTCTGCACGATGGGCCCGCCCGCTGAACTCCCGGTCGTTCGATTCGCACAGACGCACTCGCAGTAGCCATGACGAACAACCTCACCGAAGAACTGCAGCGCACGGCGCGGCTGGCAATGACCGGGCTCCATCCGGTGGCGCAGGGACAAGAGCCAGGCGGCTTGCCGTTCCGCCGCCTGCTGGCAGCAGCCTTCCGCGCTCGCTTCCTGCTGTTCGGCACGACCCTGTTCGGCGTCCTGATCGGCGCGTTCCTGGCGATCACGACGCCCAACACGTACGTCAGCACCGGCAAGTTCTTGTTCACGGCTTCGGGTGCCGAAGCGACGCGAGTCGACTTGTCGCGTTCGACGGAGATGTCGCAGGAGTCGATCGGCAGCACCGCACCCTACGTGCTCAACACCGACGACCTGTTCCAGCGCGTCGTCACGAGAGTGACTCCGTCGCACATCCTCGAACCCTACCAGCCTGGCAACGTCGGCGACTCGGGCTTTCGATCGTGGTTCTTCCGCGTGCAGCGCGATTGGAACGCGACCAAGGCCGAGGACCGCACGCCCGAAGGTGCACTCAGGCACTTGCAGAAGACCCTGGTCATCACCCGAGAGCGCAATACGGACGTGCTGATCGCCACCTGCTCGGCCAACAGCCAGAACCTCGCGCAGGACATCCTCAAGACGTACATGGAGGAAGCGATCAAGTGGCACATCGAGATGTACGACGACCCCAAGGTCTACGAAAAGCTCAAGAGCAACAAGGAAGAAGCCGAGTCGCGGCGCAGCACCGCGAATCGGCAGATGCGCGACTTCCTCGACCTCAAGGCTTACGTGCAGGACTTCTCGATCGAGCTCCTGCGCTTCAAGAAGGACGACAGCGATGCGGCGGCTGTCCGGCGCAGTCTTCAGCTCGAACTCGACGTCAAGCGTGCCCAGGTGCAGAAGTACGTTGAGGTCCTGGCGGACAAGGAGACCTTGCCGCAATACAAGACCGAGCTGCTGAAGCCGGACACGTCGTTGCTCGAGATCTCCTACACCGAGCAGATCACCAAGCTCGAATTGGAGCTGGCGCGCAAGAGAGCGGTGGGCACCCTCAACGTCGAGGGGGACGAGAAGACGATCCAGCATGCCAAGGCGAGTCTGGCCCAGCTGAAGAAGGAGGCGAACGAGGCCCCGTTGGAGTCCCGACAGATCGAGAATCCGGAATGGCGCGAGTCGACCAAGACGCTGTCGGACCTGCGGCGGGACATCGTGCTCAAGTCGACGGAACTGCAGCAGCTCACCGAACGGCAGCAGCCCTTTGCGGAGCAGCTGCAGAAGATGGTCGCGCTCGAGGCGGAGTTCTTGAGTCTGCGCGATGCGCAGATCAGCGCCGACGAGCTATTGACGACGGCGCGAGAGTCTTGGAACAAGGCACAGGACAAGAAGCTGCTCGGCCAAGGCAACTTCAGCTCGCTCAACAAGATCTCATCCGCTTCGTTCCCGCTCGAGAAGGAGAGTCCCAACCGCGGCAAGCTGCTGATGGGCGGCTTCTTCGTCGGCCTCTTCCTTGGCCTCGGCATAGTCGTGCTGCGTACGCTGCCCGACACGCTCGTGCGCACGCGCGAAGACCTCGAACATCTCGAAGGCCTGTCCGTCATCGGCCTGATGCCTCGCCTCGACGGCACCAACCTGCGGCGGCACATTTCCTTGCGCGAGCAGGGCTGGTAGCGGAGCGAGCATGCAGAACATGATCCAGAAGTACGACCCCAAGAGCCGGCGGGCGGAGGTCATCGCCACCGAACTCGGCTACCTGTGGTCCAACCTACTGCAGCGGGGAGTCATCGAGACGCACCGGTCGATCGGCTTCTGCGCGATCGGCAGCGACGAAGGCTCGAACACGCTGACCGCCAACCTCGCTTTGTTCCTCGGCAGCAAGGACAAGCGCGTCGGACTCGTCGAAGCCTCGCTGCGCACCCAGACACTGGCCACGGTGTTTCAAGCCACTCCGAGTCCTGGTCTGGCCGACCTGCTGGCCGGCAAGGCGGATCTGCGCGACGTGCTTCGGTTGCAGGTGGCGCAGGGTGTCGACCTGGTGCCGGCGGGACAATCGCCGGACCCGTATTGGGCGTTCACTGGCGACAAGTTCCGCGACATCCTCGGCCGGTTGCTGACCGATCGCGATCTATTGCTCGTCGACGTGCCGAGCCTCAACCGAGCTCCGGAGGCGAGCCTCGTCATCCGCACGCTCGACGCCGTCGTGCTCGTCGTCGAGGCCAATCGGCACCGCTCCGACGTCGTGCGGCGCAACGTGACCTACCTGCGATCGCTCGGCACGCCGGTGCTCGGCTCGATTGCGAGCGAGATCATGCACGAGGTGCCGCGCTTCATCCAGAAGATGCTGTAGGCTGGACCCAGGAACGTTCGGGGCTTCGTGAGGAAGTGGCATCGCGGTTGCGGACCAGCGCGCCGGGGGACGACGGATGACGCACGGCGACGTGCTCAGGATCGCCTCGCGTTGGATACGCGCGGCGGCAGTCGCGTTTGACAAGACGTGTGGCAGGGGCACGACAGACTCGGGTAGAACGCGCCGGTGAAGAACGCCGCTGTCGATGCGGATACTCCGAGACCCGGTCGGATGGCATTGGCCATCGACGTGTGCGAGTGGTTCCACGATCCGGCGTTGGCGGAGCATCTGGCGCGGCGGCACTGGCGGCGGTTGCCATCGCGGTTGCCGCAGGCTGTCGCCCTGGCGCTCGAGTGGTGTGTGCAGCAGCGTGTGCACGCGACGTTCTTCGTGATGGGCGACTTCGCCGAACGTTGCCCCGAGTTGTTGCGCGCGATCGTCGCAGCGGGGCACGAGGTTGCATCCGCGGGGCGCGAACCGGTGCAGCTCGATGACGTCTGCGAAGCAGATAGACCGTCGCTGCTGCTGGCTTGGGAACGCGCGCGCCGGCAGATCGAAGCAACGATCGGGCAGAGTGTGCGCGGCTTTCGTTGTGGGTGGCCGTCGAGCGGTGGCGCGTGGTGGCGAGAGCACCTCGCGGCGCAGGGCTACGCCTACGATGCGACGACTTGCGGCGAACGGCGCCCTGCCGACGACTGCGCCGTCGATGTGCATGCGTTCGCAGGCGCGGGCACCAGTGGGTTCCGTTGCTCGACGTGGCACTTCGACGTCGAACGGGCGGCGCCAGTTGGGTTGCCGAAGGCTCTCGTTCGCCGACACCTCGCCGAGGCGGGGCGTGTGCGCGGTGCGCTGGTTGCGTCGCTCGGCCACTCGGGCGCCACTTCCATCGCGGATTCGTCAGGTCTGCCAATCGCGGAGGCAATGCAGATCCAGGTCGACGCGAGCGCGGCTCCGTCGCCAGCGCCGTTCGCGCCGAGGGAAGGCCTTCTTCGCCTCGCCATCGTCGTGCCACTCAAGGATGAAGAGCTCGGTGTGCCATCGCTCGCCGTCGAACTCGACGCCGTGGCCGCGCGCCTGAGCGGCGTCGCAGCGTGCGAGTTCGTCTTCGTCGACGACGGTAGTACCGATCGCACCGCGGCTTTGCTCGACGATGTCGTTGCGTCGAGGCCGCACGCGCGCGTTGTGCGGCACCCACGCAACCAGGGTGTCGCGGCGGCGATCCGCACTGGCATCCAGTCGACCGACGCGCCGCTCGTGGCGTCGATCGACGGCGACCTCTCGTACGATCCGTTCGAGCTCGAGCACATGCTGCCGATGATCGAAGATGCTGACGTCGTGACGGCATCCCCGTACCATCGCGACGGCGGCGTTCGCCACGTGCCTGGCTGGCGGCTCGTCTTGTCGCGCACGTTGTCGTTCGCCTACCGAGTGCTCTTGCGCAGCGACCTGCACACCTGGACCAGCTGCTTCCGCCTCTATCGCCGAAGTGCCGTCGCCGACCTGCCGCTCGCCAATCCGGGCTTCCTCGGCACGGCCGAACTGCTCGTGCGCGTGCTGCGCCGCGGCGGTCGCGTGCGCGAGCACCCGTGTGTGCTCGAGGCGCGCATGTTGGGCGTGTCCAAGATGCGCGTGCTGCGCACGATCCGCGGCCACGTTCGCCTGCTGTGGCAGGTTTGGCGGCGGCTAGTCAGTTGAGAGGGGGCTTGCCGGAACCGGCGCCGGTGGCCGGGAGTTGCGGCACCTTGCGAGGCCTTTGGCACAGTTCGCCTATGTAGCTGGGTCGCACGAGCCGCCGCAGCGAGGCCCAATAGAGGCCCAGCCGATGTCGCCTGCCGCAGGCTGCGACTGCAGCCCACAGCACCAGGCGCACGCCATGGTGCAGCAACAAGCACGCTCGCACCCATTCCGTCGCGAGGCGCCCGTGCCACGCTGCGTGGTAGAGCAGGCAGCTCTCG
>JBDSBS010000282.1:0-15462 GCA_039921435.1 Planctomycetota bacterium
AGCTACAGGACCTGCTGCAAAAAGCGCGCAGCGCGGCCAAAGAGATGGGGGGCGCCATCGTGCTCGCCGGGATCTTGCCGACGCTGCGCCGCACCGACCTGTCGCTGTCGTCGATGGTGCAGAACCCGCGCTATCTGGCCCTCAACAACGCGATTGCGCAACTGCGCGGCGGCGAGTTCCAGTTCCGCATCAAGGGCGTCGACGAGTTCGAGATGACGCACGACAACGTCATGCTCGAATCGTGCAACGCGAGCTTCCAGACGCACTTTCAGGTCGGGCCGCGCGAGTTCGCCAAGCTCTACAACGTCGCCCAAGCGATCACAGCGCCCGTCTTGGCCGCTTCGGCCAACTCGCCGATCCTGCTGGGGCGGCGCCTGTGGCGCGAGACGCGCGTCGCGCTGTTCCAGCAGTCGGTCGACACTCGCTCGGCAGCGCACCAGTTACGCGGCCGGCGGCCGCGCGTGAACTTCGGCGACGGTTGGGTGCGCGATTCGGTGCTAGAGATCTTCCGAGAGGACATCGCCCGCTTCCGCGTCGTGCTGGCGACGGACATCGACGAGGATCCGGAAGCGGTGTTGGACCGCGGCGGCGTGCCGGCCTTGACGGCGCTGCGCCTGCACAACGGCACGGTCTACCGCTGGAACCGCGCTTGCTACGGCATCAGCGAGGGCAAGCCGCACTTGCGCATCGAGGCGCGCGCCTTCCCGTCTGGTCCGACCGTGGTCGACGAGATGGCCAATGCCGCGTTCTTCTTCGGGCTCATGGCTGCGATCTCGCACGAGTTCGACGACGTCAGCAAGGTGATGGCGTTCGACGATGCCAAGGGCAACTTCGTCGCCGCCGCACGGCTCGGCCTGCAAGCCAACCTGACGTGGTTCCATGGCCGCGAGCACTCCGCGCAACAGCTGATCTCCGAGATCCTGCTGCCGATGGCGCGCGCGGGGCTCGAGAACGCCAAGCTCGACTCGGGCGACATCGATCGCTACCTGGGCATCATCGGTGAGCGCTGCAAGCGAGGCCGCACCGGCGCGCGCTGGGCCCTCGATTCGCTGAGTGCGATGGGGGACAAGGGCACGCTCGACCAACGTATGACGGCGCTGTTGCGGGCGACGATGGCCAGGCAGGAGGCCGGTGAGCCCGTGCACACGTGGGACCTCGCCGACACCGGTGAGTTCGACGGCTGGAAGGAGAGCTACGTACAGGTCGGTCAGTTCATGACGACGGACCTGTTCACGGTGCACCCCGAAGACGTCGTCGACCTGGCGGCGAGCCTCATGGATTGGCGGCACATTCGTCACGTGCCCGTCGAAGACAACGAGGGTCGGCTCGTCGGTCTGGTATCGCACCGCACGCTGTTGCGCCTCGTCGGCCAGGGCATGCGCGGCAGCGAACGCACGCCGGTCGCCGTGAAGGACATCATGCGCAAGGACCCGATCACCGTGACGCCGACGACGCCGACGCTGGAGGCCATCGAGCTCATGCGGCGCCACAAGGTCGGCAGCTTGCCGGTCGTCGAAGAGAGCAGCCGGCTCGTCGGCATCATCACCGAGCGCGACCTCATCCGCGTCGCGGCCATGTTGTTCGAGAAGCACCTGCGGGAGACGACCCCGGAATGAGCGGAGCGGTCGCCGAAGAACCGGGCCTGCGTCGCGTGCTGGGCACTGTCGACTCGGGCCGGCCGGGGCCGACACTGCTGGTGCTCGCGGGCATGCATGGCAACGAACCCGCCGGCGTGTCGGCTGTACAGCGCGTGCTCGTTCGACTGCAGGAGTTCGGGGCTGTGGCAGCGGGCCGCGTCGTGGCGTTGGCGGGCAATCTGACGGCGCTGTTAGCTCGGCAGCGCTTCGTTGCGCGCGACCTCAACCGCGGTTGGGGTGCGGAGGCGATCGCCGCTTTGGCGGCGCGAGACACTGCCGCATGCTCGGTTGAAGATCTCGAGCAGCGCGAGCTCCTGGAGTGCTTCGAGCAGGTGTTGGGCTCCGCGTCGGGCCCGGTCGTGGTCGTCGACTTGCACACGAGTTCGGCCGACGGCCCGCCGTTCGCGTGCCTTGCCGACACGATCGACAACCGCCGCTTGGGACTGGCTGCTTCCGTGCCGATCATCCTCGGCATCGAGGAGTCGATCGATGGGGCATCGCTCGAGTGGTTCGCTCAGCGTGGCATCGTCGCGATGGCGATCGAGGGCGGCCGGCACGCGCATCCCGATACGGTGGCCAATCACGAGGCAGTTTTGTGGCTGGTGCTCGAGCATCTGCGCATGCTGCGCGCCGTCGATACGTCCCGCTACCGAGAGCGTCTGCGCCTGGCACGGGCATCGGTGCCGCCGATCGTCGAGATCGTGCAACGCCACGCGATCACCGCCGCCGACGCGTTCCGCATGGAGCCCGGGTTCACCAACTTCGCCGCCGTCGAGAAGGGTCGACTGCTCGCGCGCGACAAGAATGGCGAGATCCGGGCTGCGTCCGACTGCCGTGTGTTGCTGCCGCTCTATCAGGCGCTCGGCGACGACGGCTTCTTCATCGCGCGTTCGGTGCGGCCGGTTTGGCTGCACGTCGCCAAGTGGTTGCGGGCCATGCGCTGTGACGCGTTGGTGAAGTGGATGCCGGGCGTGCGCCGGGATCCGGCGGATGCGAACACGATCCTCGTCGACCCGCGCATTGCGCGCTGGTTGGTGACCGAGATCTTCCACCTGCTCGGGTTCCGCAAGGAGCGCCGCCGCGGCGATCGCCTGGCATTCACGCGCCGGTGGTCGCGTCCCGAGAACCGTCTGCTGTGATGGCGGCGAGCTACTTGCTGGCCAGGCCGTAGAAGCCCGGATCAGCGACCGGTGGGCAGAGGTCGGGTGGGAGCAGCAGCGTGCGTGCCGCCCAGATCTCGGTGAACACCCGATAGGACAGTGCGGTCTGGTCGAGGTAGGCGACACCGTCGCTGCCGCCGGTGCCGACGCGGCGGCCGATGACTCGTTCGACCATGCGCGCATGCCGCTGGCGGAAGACGAGCATCGCCTGTTCGCATTCGATGAGGCCGTCGATGATCTGGCCCGGCCAGCTCAACAGGGGCAGCGTGCGGTTGCTGTCGACGAACAGGATGGCCGCTCGCAGTCGGCGCACGAACGCGCGCTGTTCGGCGGGCGTGTCTTCGGCATCCATGTGGCGGCGGGCGCCCTGCATCTGGCCCCGGTAGCGAGCCCGCAGGCGCTCTTCGTCGGCGGGTGTCAGCGCTTGCACGCGCACGGCGTGGTCGAGTGCTCGTTGGTAGAGCACTTCGTGTCCGGCGAGGTATGCCTCGATGAACGACTGCACCGCCTGTTCGTCCTCGGGGTCGCCTGGTGAGCTGCCGTGGATCGGGGTGCGGTGCAGCCACTCGCCGACGGCGGCCTTGAGCGTCGGCAGGTCCTGCTTGCGCCGCTCGACGCGCGCCTGTGCCGGCGATGGCGAGCCGTCGTGGCTGCGTAGGGCGTCGATGTAGCTGCCTTCATTGCCGAGCGGAATGCGTTCGCTGTCGGGCAAGCCGAGCAGCAGCTCGATCTCGCGCATCTGCGCTGACTGGAAACCGCTCGCCGGGTTGAGCTTGTCGCGGAACGTCAGGTAGTCCTGCGTGCGCATCGTCTCCATGAGACGGAAGTGTTGCGCCGCCAGCTCGAAGCAGATGGTCACGCGGCGCAGGCTCAGCACGGCACCCGCGAGTGCGTTCTCGGGCACCGGCGTCCGCGCAAACAGGTCGCGCGCGGCAACCAGTTCGCGCAACACGACCTTGAACCAAAGCTCGTCGATCTGGTGGATGACGATGAAGCGGACTTCGTCGTCGATGAGATCCGCTTCGCTCGCCGCCGTGCCCAGCTGCAGCTGCAGCAGTTCTTCGACGCGGATGTAGTCCCAGTAGTTCGTCGGCCTGTTCGGTTGGCCGTCGTGGGACCGCTTGTCAGGAGGGGGCGGACTGCGATGCATCTGCCCAATCTACCGCAGTACCTGATCGATCTGCGCGCTCGAATCGACCACCTAGCGCTTGGGCAGGTTGAAGCTGAACTCGACGAGACTCTGACCAGGTGCGACGATCAGTTGTTGTTCGGTCTGCTTCATGTCGATGAGCGTGGCGAACGGGTTGTCGGACGATTGTCGGCTGGCGACGATCTTGTAGGTGCCGGGCGGCACGCGCTTGAGCAGGCGGAAGGTGCCGTCGCCGTCGCTCATGACGCTGGCGTTGAAGAACGCCCTGGACGGCCGAGCGGCCAGCGGATCGGCAGCCGGCAGGCCTTCGGTCATGGCCATCGAGACGCTGACCTTGACCTGGCCGGTGGGCACGCCTTCGACGGTGGTGACGCCTTGCACGACGGCGCCGAGCGACAGCGTGATGACGCCCGTGTCGAAGACCTGACCTTCGGTTTCGAGCTTGATGTTGATCGCGCTGCCTTCGCAGTAGTTCGCATGGGTGATGCGCACCATGTAGTCGGCGAAGGCCAGCTTGTTGATGCGGAAGCGACCCTGACCGTCGGTCATCGTCTGCGCCTTGCTGTGCTTCTCCGGCATCATGTTGCGGAACACTTCGAAGATGCCGCTGTCGGCCGCGATGCCGCCGTTGAGGTCGGTCGTGACCATCGCGCCAGCGACCGGTTGGCCGCGGTCGTCGACGACGGTCCCCATGATGGAGGAGCCGAGCGTCAGTTGTGCGATGACTTCTGGTTCGGGCCCGCCTTCGGCGACCGTGAAGTTCGGCGACAGGGTCTTGGCATGCGCGCTGTCCTCGAGTTGGAAGCGAAACTCGCCGGGTGGGAGGCCACGAATGGCCGCGAAGTCGCCACCGTACTCGGCGGGATAGTCGCTCGGGTTGACGGTGCGGTCGCTGAATTCGGGCACGTTGCCGATGCCGAGCGGGTTCTGCGCGAAGTAGCGCTTGAGGCTGAGTCGGTAGGACTTGACCGGGCTGCCATTGGCGGCGAGCACCTTCAGGCGCACGGCCGAGCGTTGGCCGAGCACGAGCTTCACGGCCGTGTCACCGCTGAGGATCATCGCGGCCTTGGCTTCTGAATAGGACGGCGAGTTTGCCATCAGGTGGTAGGGGCCACGGCGCAACGTTTTGAACTCGAACGTGCCGTCGGCTAGCGACGCGGTCGTCGCGGTCTGCGGCGTTTTGGTGCTGAGTCCGTTGGCCGTGACGTTCACGTTGGCGATCGGCCTGCCATCGGTGTCGACGGTGACCCCCGCGATCGCCTGGCCCGGTTCGACCTCGATCAGGAACTCGTTGAGGGCGTCGACTTTGAGTTGCTGGTTGAGCAAGATCGAAGTGGCGTAGCCCATGGCCTCGACAGTGAGGTTCACCAAGCCCAGGCGCGGTCCATTGGTGAACTTGAACAAGCCATTCGCGTCTGTGGTGATTGGGATGCCGCGTTCGCGTCCTGGGGTAACCGACATCGCGTGCGACTGGTGGCTGCCCACCAGGAACACGGTCGCTTGGGGAACCGGCGCGCGGCTCACCTCCTCGACGACTTTGCCTTGCACGACGACGCCGAACTCGAGGCGCAGGTCGCCAGTGTCGTACCAATCGCCGTCGCGCACCTTGAGCTGCTGCTGACTGATCTCGGGATAGTCGTCGCTGACCACGCGCAGGTCGATGCTGTTGCCGGCCTGGCGCAAGCCCAGCGCGAAGGTGCCGTCGTCGGCGGTCTGGACCGACGCGAGCGGCGGCGTGATCTTGCCCAACTTGTTGTCGAGGAAGATCTTGATAGGGTTTTGCATGGCGCTCTCGAGCAGGTGCACGGCAACGCCCACGGCGGGTGCGCCATCTGGCAGTAGCACCCTGCCTCGCACGCCCTGCGGCAAGTTGGCGAGCGCCGCGTTCGGCGCGTTCGTGACCTGGGTGCGACCCTGCTCTTGCACGGCGGGAGCCGTCACGGTCACCGGCGGCGAGGCGGGCTTGGGCTCCTGTGGTGCCACTGCTGCAGGCTCCGGCCCGCGGGTTGGCGTCACCGACGTATCGGTGGCTTGGTTGAAGAAGAAGGCCGCGCCCGCCACGATGGCGGCCAGCAGCAACACGGGAACGACGATGCGGAGGACGTTGGTCACGGCAGTCTCAGGGGTCAGTGGCTCAGGGTCAGTGGCTCAGGTCAGCGGCTCAGGGTCAGCGGTCGCTGGGAAGGTCTATGGTGCAATCGACGCGGGGCTGCCCGGCGACCACGGAAACGGTGGTCGAGGAGCGCCGCATCTGCAAGAGCTGTTGGAAGATCTGGGCTTCGGGTTCGGCGGTGCCGACGACGGCGGCGCGGAGCACGTAGGTGCCAGGTGGCACGCGTCGCGGCAGTTGGAAGTGTCCCTCGGCGTCGGTCACCGTCTCGAGGCGCAGCGCACCGCGGTCGATGCTGCGCTCGGCCGGCGCGGGGCCGGTCTGCGGGTCGGCGATCGGTTCCGTGGTCAGCACAACCTTGATTTGGCCGGCGGTGCGACCACCGACCGTTGCGCGACCAGTTACCAGGGCACCCGCGACCAGCTGGATCGCCGGCAGGGTGCGTTCGCTGGCGGTGTCGAGCCGCAGTCCTGCGATGATGGTGCGGCAGGCATCCGGGTGGGTCACTTCGAGTTGGTAGTCGGCGAGCGCCAGGTGCTCGAGAGCGAACGAGCCGTCCGCTGCGGTGGTTGCTCGACCCACGGTGATCTTGTCCGGGAGCGCGCCCGCCAACATCTTCGACAGCGGACTGTCCGGCGTCGCCCCATCGGCTTGGGTCGCGACCGTGGCGCCCGGCAGCGGGCGGCCCGCTTCGTCGAAGACCCGCCCACGCAGCGTGGCTCCGGTCGACAGCACGATGTCGATCGACTGAACTTCACCGCCGCCTGATGCGCTGTCGCCGAGTGTGCGGCCAGGCGCCTCGCCTTGGCCAAACACGATCGGCTCGGACAGGGTCTTGGCGTAGCCGTCCGCGACCACCTGGCATTTGAACGTCCCCATGGGCACGCCTTGCAGCTCGGCAAAGTCGGTCATGCGGTCGAGGCGCACGCGCTGTTCGGGCACGTCGACCACGAGCCCGATCTGGCCGCCGGTATCCAGGCGACCCGAATCTTGGCGACCCAAATCTTGGCTACCCAAATCCTGGCTACCCCGATCGGCGAAGTAGCGCCGCAGGCTCAGTTGGTAGCTGCGTTGCACCGTGCCATCGGGCAGGAGCACGCGCACGCGCGCAGTGCCGCGGGCTTGAAGTGCGATATGCAGGTCGTGACGGCCCGGCTGCACACCGGCCACTTCGTGGTTCTGGAAGCCGCGCGCAAACACGCGCAGTCGGTGCGGCAGGGCCAGCATCCCGAGCACCTCGAAGTGACCGTTGCTGTCGCTCTGCGCCAAGAGTGCCGGCGCCGCCCCGTGCTGCGGCCACGCTTCGACGCGCGCACCCTGCACCGGTCGGTCGCTACCGTCGACGATCCGACCGCCGACGCTCTGGCCCGGTGGCAGGCCGAAGTTGATTTCGATCGGGCGCGTGGTCGTCAGCTCGATGTTGTGGCGCAGCACGCGCGCGAAGCCAGGAGCCACAGCCCAAACCCGAACGACGCCGCGGCTCGGCGCGTGCAGAAGTTCGAAGTAGCCGTTGGCGTCGACGGTCGTCGACAGTCCGCGCTCGCGCCCAGGCAGCAATCGCAGAGCGGCGTCCTCGAAGGCCGTTCCCACCTCGACCGTCACGGTGGCGAGTGGCACCGGGATGTCCTCCCGCCCTTCGACCGTGACGCGGCCGCGCAATGTACTGCCCGACACCAGGGTGATGACGCCCAGGTCGTGCCATTGGCCCGTCAGCAAACGCAGCCCACCGAGGCGCGTGGTGGCGTGGTCGGCCGAAACCAGATGCACCTCGTAGATCTTGTCCCTCACCATTTGCAGGGAAATGGCGAACGACCCGTCCTCACTGGTCCGAGTCGCCGACAGCAGCCCCATCGCATGGCGCTGCTGTAGCAAGAGGGGGAGCGCGAGCGGGTCGTTGCTCGGGCTCTCGATCAGGTAGACGTCGATGCCGCGCAGCGGCTGGTCCGCTTCGTTCAGCACCAGGCCGCGTAGGCCCTGGGCGAAGGGCGCCGGTGGCGCGGCTACGCGCTCGCCATCCGTCGTCGCCGGCTGATGTTCGACGCGGCCGACACTAGCGCTCGGTCCGACTCGTCCGCCCGGTTCGGCAGCCGTGGATCCGGTGTCGATGACGGCACTCGCGGCTGGCGTCGAAGATGCCGAGGCTGGGCCAATGTCCGGGCCCGAACGCCAATACAGCCAGAACCCGAGTCCGATGACCACGGCCAGTGAGGCGCCGAGCAGCCGAGCCAGCGGCCCCATGGTCGCCGGGCGTTCTGGCGCGGTCCGGGCACTCGGGGTCGGGGTGGCTGGGGAGTACATTTGCGGCTCGCAATACAACAACCCCCACGCGCCGTTGCCCAGAGAGGTGCGCGAACTTCGCGCTCGATGGGCTTGCCCGAGAGGCTTACCAGGGACGACTGGGCGCTGGTTTCCTTCCCGACACGTGGGCCGATCGTGCCATTTCTGCACCGGATCCCAATCAGCGGCCGTTCACGCGACCGACTCGTCTCACCGCTGGCATCGGGTATGGTCCGAGCGCCGCGCTTGGGTGCCGGCTTAGGGATGCGTCGCCGCTTGTTTCACTTACTGCTCGTTCTGTTGATCGGCTATGCACTGATCGGGCTGCTCGTCTGGTCGCAGCAGGACCGCTTCGTGTTTCCGGGGGCCGGGCGAGGGGAACGCCCCGTCGACGTGCCGGGCGTCGAGGTGTTGTCGATATCGGGTTCGTTCGGTGCGCAGTACAAGTTGGTGCGCAAGGTTCCGACGAGCCCGCGCGCGGTGCTGGCTTTCTTCGTTGGCAACGGCGAGGACCTGTGCAGTGCCGCGCGGCACACGGCCGATCTGGCCGAGTACGGTATCGCAGTGGTCTCCGCCGAATACCCCGGCTATGGCGGCAGCAAAGGCCAGCCCGGGGTCTACTCGTTCATGGCCCTCGCCGACGCCGTGGCGGCGCACGCCAGTGCTCTGGCGAGGCAGCTCGGCGTGCCGTTCGTCGTCGGCGGCAGTTCGTTGGGTTCGTTCTGTGCTGTGCACGTCGCCGCTTCGGGCGCGGCGGCTCGCTGTCTGCTGCGCGCGCCACCGAGCTCGCTCGTGGATGCAGCCTCTGTCCCGTTCTGGTGGTTGCCGGTTCGTTTGCTGCTGCGCCACAAGTTCGACAACACGGCCGCGGCCGCGCGCGTGCGCTGCCCCGTGCTGATCCTGCACGGCGATCAGGACCGGGTCGTGCCGTTGGCCCTGGGCCAACGGCTTTGCTCGCTCTTCGCCGGGCCGGCCGAACTCGTGCTCGTCGAGGGCGCTGGCCACAACGATCTGTCGCTGTCGCCGCACGGTCTGTGCGCGGCGCGCATCGGCACGTTCCTGCGCGGCCCATGAAAGTCGCTCCGCACGTTCGGCTGTGGGCAAGGGTCGCCTTGGTGACCGCCTGTGCGGCTGCCGTGCTTGGACTCGTACACGGCCTTGTCGAAGCACCCGACGCCACCAACCGGTTGCGCGACGACGCGTTCTACGAGTTCGCGTGGGCCGCCAACGTCGCGGCGGGTCGCGGCCCGATGGTCAGCGACGGCATCACGACGAGCGGGGTGCAGTGGTTGTGGTCGATGCTGCTCGTGCCAGTCGTTTGGCTGTTTGGGGCCGGCGCGCTGCCGCTCGTCGCACCGTGGCTCGGTTTCGGCCTGCACACCCTCGCCGCCGCGCTGTTGTGGCTCGGGGCGCGCGATCGCTGGGCGGGGGCGTGCCTCGGTCTGTGCTGGCTCGGCAATCCGCTGCTCGTGCGCGAGAGTCAGAACGGTCAGGAAACGGCACTGGCGTGTCTGTGCTTGTTGTTGCTGTGGTTCGCCCGGCAGGGTTCGCGCCGCGCGTTCGGCTGTTGGTCGGTGCTGACCGTGCTCGCGCGCAGCGATCTGTTCGCGGCCGTGTTCGCGCTCTCTTGCTGTCGCCATCGTTCGCTGCGGTGGCGCGCTTGGCTCGCGCCGCTGCTGGCGTTGGCGGTGTTGACGCTCGCGAACGTGCTCTTCGGCGGCGGCCTGCTGCCCGACTCCGCGGCTCCCATGGCCTGGTTGTGGCACAACAACCACGCCGCCTTGGATCCCAACTGGGCTGGGTGGCTCGAGCGCAGCTGGTGGTTCTTGCGGCCCGTGCTGCTCGGCGGGCCGTTTGCTCAGGCCTCGGCGTTTGGCATGGGGCTGTTGGTCTTCGCCATCGTGCGACCGTTTTGGCCTGCTTCGCTGCGGGCTCTGCCCGCCCTCAGCGTCGGTTGTGCATGTGCCTGCGACGTGCACGACCTCGCCACGGCCGGTTGGACTGCATTGCTGCTGGCGCTGTTGCCGGCTGAGGGCCGCCGTCGCCTACCAACGCCGCTGGTGGCGCTGTTTGTCGGGTTGCTGGCCGTGGTAGCCCTGCACTGGGCGCTGCGCTGGTATCCGCGCGACTACTACGTGGCTCCGTTCGTCGTCGGAGCTTCGGCGGCAGCACTGCACTTCGCGCGCTGCCGCCTCGTGCTCGTCGCATTCGCAGTGGCTCAGATCGTCGACTTGCCGCGCGTGCGGCCGGAGCCGCTCGCTGGGCAGCAGGAAATGGTGATGGCGGGTCGCTTTCTCGACCAGGTGTTGCCCACCGTCGAGAAGGTGGGCTGCTTCAATTCGGGGCTGGTGACGTTCTACGCCTCTGTGCTGGCGCCGCCGCAAGCGCGGCGCGCGATCGTCAATCTCGATGGTGTCGTGAATGCGCGCGCCTTCGCCGCCTTGCAGCGCGGTGAACTCGCTGCGTATCTCGACGCCGAGGGCGTGCGGTTCGTGCTCGACAATCCGGTGCAGTTCGCCCTTGATCCGCGCCTGCCACACGCTTCTGGCCTGTGGTTTGGCAGCGGTTTCGAGCCGCAGCGCGACCTGGTCGAGGTCGCGCGCTTCGACGTGCCGTTCGTCGACAGTGGCCGGGCTTCGTGCGACAGCATGCGCCTCTACTGGCGACGTGGTCATGGCGAGGCGCCAGTGAGAGCGCCCGCCGCCGAGGATCTTGGCCCGGGACCGGGCGGCAGTCGCGTCGTATTGTGGCCCGCTCAGGCAGGCAGCGAACTGCAGGCCGAGCAAGCGCATGGCCGTCGCGTTCCGATCGTGAGCGTCGATGTCGACACGGTGGTCATCGTCTCGATCGCGCCCACACTCTTCGGCACGGGACGCTTCTTCGAGAGCGGTGCGGTGGCGCCCGTATTGGTTCTCCGCCAGTTGTGACGGTCGGCCCTCGGCGCTCCAATGCGCCGCGCCCCCCGCCTCGATCTCATGACCAACCGACTTACCCTCAGCGAACAGTTCTTCCGCGACCAGGCCAGTGCCAGTGCGAGCGGTGGTTTGTCGACCGTGCTCAATCGCTTCAGCCTTGCCGGCCGCATGCTGGCCAGCGAGATCATGCGGGCTGGCTTCGTCGGCAAACTCGGCTACACCGGCGACACGAACGTGCAGGACGAGAACGTGCGCGCCCTCGACGTGATCAGCAACGAGGTGATCACCCAGGTGTTCGAGAACGTGCCGATGGTCTGCGGCATCGCCAGCGAGGAGATGGAGGACGTGCACATCCTGCCGGGCGGGGAGAGCGGCAAGTACATGATCACCGTCGACCCGCTCGATGGCTCGGGCAACGTCGACGTGGCCGGGCAGATGGGCACGATCTTCGGCATCTACCGCCGCCTCTCGACCTCGGGCCCGCCAACGCTCGCCGACTTCCTGCAACCGGGTCGCGACTTCGTCGCCGCGGGCTACGTGCTCTACGGCCCGTGCACGATGCTCGTCTACTCGGCGGGCGGTCCGGTCAACGGCTTCACGCTCGATCGCTCGATCGGCACGTTCTTCCTGACGCACCCGGACCTGAAGATCCCCGAAGGCCAGGGCTCCTACTCGGTCAACGAGGCCAACGAGTCGAAGTGGGATGCCAAGACGCAGGCCATGGTGCGCGCCTTCCGCACGCAGCAGACCAAGTGCGGCAAGCGAGCGGCGCGCTACGCGGGGGCCTTGGTCGGCGACTTCCACCGCACGCTGCTCAAGGGCGGCATCTACATGTATCCGGGCGAGACCAAGAAGCCCGAGGGCAAGCTGCGCCTGCTCTACGAGAACGCCCCGCTGGCATTCCTCTGCGAGAGGGCCGGTGGTGCGGCGACCGATGGCAGCCGCCGCATTCTGGACATCGCGCCGCAGAAGCTGCACCAGCGCACGCCGCTCTACCTCGGCAGCAAGGGCGATGTCGAGGAGGCGGGGCAGATGCTCGCTGGCGCGTGATTGGGTGCTCGCTGGCGCGTGATCGTGTGCGTCGCTGGCGCCGGATCGGGCCCAGTGTGTTGGGCCGCCGACCTGGCGCGACCGGATCAGTTGCCGATGAGGGCTCGGCCGCCGCGGCTGGCGCCGATGAACCCGATGTTCGTGGGTGTGATCTGGGTGATCACGCCCTGCAGGTAGAACGACATGTTGAGCAGAGCCGCTTGGTTCGGGATGCTCACCGCGAACGGCACCGTCGGGCCGGCAGCCACCGCAGAGGTTCGCAGCAGATCGGCGGCGACCACGAGCTGGCAGCCTCCCAAGCCTATGGCGGCGAGGTCGAAGGGCAGGGGCAGTCCCTGCCAGGTCGTGTTGGAGAGTCCGAGGGCCACCAACATGAGGTAGGCGTTGCCGGGCGTGGTCGGGATGTTGGTGAAGGTCAACGCCAGCGTTTGCCCGAGGGTCGGCGGCAACGCCGCAGTGATCTGCGAAACCCCGGAGCCCGTGGCGCAGCCGGCACCGAACAGGCTGAACAGGCCCGCAGTCGAGCCCGTGTACTCGAAGGTTTGGTTGCTGAAGACGGTGCCGACGCCGCCGAACGTGACGAACTTGCGGCGCACGGGATCGTAGCCCGCGTATTGCTCGGTTGCTTGCAGGTTGCCGGCTCCGGTAGCGATCAGGATCCACTCGCTGCCGTTCCACTCGCGAGTCTCGGTCAGCACCTGCGCGCCGTCATAGCCACCGTACATCAGCGGCCGTTGACGCACGGAGTCGTACGCATAGGACGTGCGGTAGCGCGGCGATGGGCCCGAGGACGGGGTGATGTTGGTCCATTGGGTGCCGGTGTACTGCCAGGTGTCGCCGAACAAGGTGTTGGTCGTGCTGTTGTAGCCCCCGAACAAGAGGGTGCGCGCGAAGCCCGCGTCGTAGACCATCACCATCTCCTCGCGCGGTGCCGGGGCGAGTGCGGGCATCTTCTGCGTCCACGTGTAGGTGGTGCCTTGCAGCGCCAGCTCCCACGTGTCGCCGAGGGTTTGGGTCGCGGTTCGGCCGCCGAAGAGCACGATGACGTTGCGCGTCGAGTCGTAGCACATGCCGTAGAGATAGCGCGAGGAGGGTGCGCCCACGGTCGGTTGTGCCGTCCAGACACTTCCGTTCCAGGTGTAGGTGTCGTTGGCGAAGCCGTTGAGCACAGGCGAGCGGCCACCGAACGTGACGAGGCGGTTGCTCACCGTGTCGCGCACCAGACGATGGCCCCATCGTCCGAGGGCGCCGCCGGCGGGCGCGAGTTGCGTCCATTGGCCGTTGTAGCTCCAGGTCTCGTTGAGGATCGCACTCGGTGACGGCATCGAGCCGCCGTACATGATGAGCCGGTTGTTCACACCGTCGAAGGCCATCGCTCCGGCCCGCCGCACGGAAGGAACGGTGGTCGTCGTGATGGGAGCCCAGGTCTGGCTAGGGAGCGCGGCAGCGAGGGCCACGACGAACGGGATCGAGTTGGAAACGCGCATTGGATGAAACGCCGACAGGGCCGGCCGGGCGGAGGGACCGTGTGGACGCTGTAGGAATCTACCCAAGGGATGGCGGGTGTGCCTACCCGCTATGCAGAATGTCCGTATGCCGGAACCTGTCTTGCGCATCACCGTGCGCTGCTTCGCCGCCGTGCGCGAGGCCCTTGGTACGGAGCAATTGTTGCTCGAAGTCCCCGTCGGCACCACCGTCGAGGGTCTCAGGCAGCAGCTCGCCGAGAAAACGCCGGTATTGGCGCGGCTGCCGTTGGCCTTCGCGGTCAACCGCGACTACGCACGCGCCGAGTCCGTGCTGCGCGACGGCGACGAGGTTGCGTTCATCCCGCCGATCAGCGGTGGGTCAGGCGCGCATGACCTGTATCGCTTCGACCTCGTGGCTGGGGTGATCGATCCGCGCGCGCTCGAGGCCGAGTGCCGGACCGACCGGGACGGTGCCGTGGTCACGTTCGCAGGCACGACGCGGGACCACAACGAGGGGTTGGCGGTGCTGTCGCTGCGCTACGAGGCGTATCCCGAGATGGCGCAGAAGGTCATGTGCGGCCTCTTCGAAGAAGCGATCAAGCGCTTCCCGATCACGCGGGCCCGCGTCGTGCACCGCCTCGGCGATGTGCCAATCGGCGAGGCATCGGTCGTCGTCGTCGTCGCGTCGCCGCACCGCGGGCCAGCGTTCGACGCGTGTCGATTCCTCATGGATCGGCTCAAGAACGAAGTGCCGATCTGGAAGCGCGAACAGTTGCGGGATGGTGACAACGTGCGGTGGGTCGGCGATTTGCCGCGGCCGGGTGGGTCGGCTGGTGCGTAGCGAGTTCGCGCCATTCTGGCGCGCGGCTGCCGGCACTGAAGCGGCGGCCGATCGCGCCGCCTGGCTGGAGCACGAGAAGAACAAGGTGACCAAGCGCCGCAGCATGTTCGCGAACCTCGCGACCGCGTGCGACGGCGGCGAGCCGTCGCTGCCGAGCGTGATCGCATCGCTGCGGCAGAAGGGTCGTCTGCGCTTCCTGATCGTGCCGGCGATGTTCTGCGCCGACGCGGCTGCGAGGCAGGCAATGAAGGCGCAGCTCGGCGACGCAGTCGCGGACCTCGACGTCAGATGGTTGCCGGGCCTCGGCGCCGAACTCGCTGGCCGCTGACCGCGACCGCGCGCATCGTGCGGCGACGCGCTCGCCGCCCCGTTGATCCTCGACCCGACCGCGAACTCGCTCGGCATCGTCACGAGCGACGCACGCGCGAGGCCGCCGCGATCGATGCCGAGATCGCACGGCGCGAGGCTGAGATCAGCGCCTTGCGAGCAAGGCGACAGCGCCTCGTGCCAGCGGGCGTCGGGGCGAGGCCGACTGGCGGCAAGGGTCGGTAGAGCAGCGAGCCCGTACTGCCCGGCTTGCGCGTGGTGCGAGACCGTGCACGCGGCTACAACGTGCCGCGCATGAAGATCCGCCAATTACCTCTCACGGCCGCCAGTCGCGGTGACCTCGTGATCGCCCTCGTTGCCGACGGCGCCGTCGACGCTGGCGCCAAGCTCCAAGCCGCCGCGAAGGCCGCTGACGCAAGCGGCGACCTCAAGACATCGTTTCGCGCAGCGAGTCTCTTCCACCAACCGCCCAAGTCGATCTGCAAGCGCCTCGCCTTCGTCGGGCTCGGCAAGCAGAACGGTGTCGATA
>JBDSBS010000283.1:0-5292 GCA_039921435.1 Planctomycetota bacterium
GAGCAACTTGCCGATCGCTTCCGGTCCGTCGCCATAGCAGGTGAAGACCCGCTCGTCGCCGGCCGGAAAGCACGTGGCACTACTCGCCGCAAGCTGACTGCCCGTGAACCAAGGATGTGGATGCACCTGCACGGCGCGCGCCGGCGACGGAGCCTTCGCGACCAGGCGTGCGAGCTGTTGCACGGTGCGGGCCCGGCCCGCGAGAACGAGTTCGAGCCAGTTCGCGTCGGAGGCGTTCGCGAGCTCGGACGGGCCGCTCGGCACCTTGCTCGGCGCCATCGCATCGGCGTCGGTCACGCAACGATCGAGATAGGCCCGAGTCGCCGACCGCAGCCCCGTCGCATCGGCGCCCACGGCCGCGAGCTGCTTCGAGCACGCATCGCAGAAGCACGCCGAGAGCGCCGCATCGAGCAGCCCCGACGGCGAGAAGCTCGCCTTGTCGTGGTGGCTACTGTGCTTGTGCCCCATCTGGCCGAGCGCTTCGAACTCGATGGTCGACAGCCCCGAGTGTGCGCCAAGGTCGTGCGTCATCGCCGCGATGTACTTTTGCACGGCGGGCTGGGCCGGGCACAACGCGTAGCGGTAGCGATCGCCGATCGCGTTCTGCACGCAGAGTTCTGGATGCAGCGCGCCGAGCCGCGAGTTGTGCGTGAACACGGTCCACGCGCGCACGCGCAAGCCTGCCGCAGGGGCTTCGGCACAGAGCCGCGCGAGCGGAGTCGGCCCCGTGGCTGGCACTTCACTCGACGGCTGTGGCTGCAGCACGCCGTAGTCGGCACGAGGCCGAAAGTGCACGGTGCCGTCCTCGAGGAAGCGCACGCGTCCGTCGGGATGCCACGGCATGAGCCACCGCCCATCGTGGTAGCTCACAGCCATCACCACCTCGCCGAAGCCGAGGTCGCGCAAACGCGGCAGGCCACCGTGTGCAGCCAGCGCCGCGAGATCGAACGGATGCGCGTAGATGGCGAGTTGCATTCTGAGGCCAGCCTACGCGCGTGTCCCGGGCACGGCGAGTCTTCCCTGGCGTGCAAAGCCCGGCCCAATAGGCTGCGCAGGTGAGACTCACCTCGCTCTTGTGCACAGCGCTGCTCGCATCGTGTGCGACCACTGCTCCCGGCAACTCCGACCAGCTCGCGATCGCAACCGGCACTGTCGCGGCGAACCTCGAACACCCGCTTTACGCTGCCTCGGACCACGACGCGACCTGCAAGGTGTTCCACCACGTATGGGCACCCGACGGCCGCCTGCTGACCAAGGGACTCGGTGGACTCTTTCCCCACCACCACGGCCTCTTCCTCGGCTGGAACAAAATGCGCTGCCGCGGCCACTCGTTCGACTTCTGGCACTGCCAGCGCGGCGAGACGCAGCGCTTCGTCGCCTTTGTCGCCCCTGAGTCGTGCGGGCTCGCGGCCGACTGGCAAGTGGCTGCCATCGACTGGCTCGCCGGCGACGGCCAACCGGTGCTGCACGAACGCCGCGCCTTGCGCGCGCGCGTGGCGCGCGACGACAGCACCGTGCTCGATGTGCAGATCCAATTGCGCGCCGCCAGCGACCCCGTGCAGCTCACCGGCGATCCGCAGCACGCAGGCCACCAGTTCCGCGCCCTGCAGCAGTTTGCCGAGAAGGGCGCCGAGCCGGTGCGCTACGTGCGACCGACAACCGCCAAACCCCAACCCAACGACGTCTGGGCCAACTGCGCGTGGATCGCCGCCGTGCTGCCACTGACCGATGGACCCGTGACCGTGCTTCGCATCGAAGGCGAACACAACCCCAGGCCAGTGCTGTGGTCGACGCGCGGCTACGGGCGCTTTGGCGCCACGTTCTCGCACGAACTGCTGCCCCGTCAACCGCTCGAGCTTCGTTACACGTACATCGTCGCGCTCGGGGAACGCGACGCGGACTGGTGCGAACGCACGGCCACGCAGACCGCGGCCAGCGCCGACTGACGCACGTTCAGTCGCCTTGGTTGGGCGACTGCAGGACGTTTAGCGTGTTCTGCATCGCGGCGACTTGCCCCTCGAGTGTCGCAAGGCGTCGTTCGAGTTCGTCGATGCGCGCCGTGTCTGCGAATGACGGGGTCGCAGATAACGGAGTCGCGGATAACGGAGTCGCGGATGACGGAGTCGCGGATAACGGGGTCGCGGATGACGCGGCCGGAGATGGTACGGCAGCTGCAGGCACCCTCGCGGGCGACACGACCGACCGCTCGACCGCCGCCGACTCCGTGGCCTGATCGTCCTGCATCTCCGTGCCGTCGCCGAGCAGATGCCGCCAACGTCGATCACGTTCGCGCGGACCGAGCGGCAGCAGTTCGACGAGAGCGGGCTTGCGCTCCGCAAGCCGCCGCAACAGCGCTTCGATCTCTTCGGGAGGCAGATGGCAACCCAGGCGCGCGATGCGCGGCTTGAGCGCACCCGAAGCCTGCGGCCCGCGCAGCAGCAACTCCGCGAGCACGGCGGTTTCCTTGGGGTCGACCCGCAACTCCTCGACCACGAGGTGCTTGAACTTCGCCACCCGTCCCGCGCCCTCGACGCGCGCCGCAAAGCCCTTCTCCTGCAGCGACATCAGCGCGCCGCGGATCTGGAAGTCTCTGAGCTCCATCCCCGGCTCTCGGTTGTTCTTCTGGTTGCAGCCGGCCTCGAGGGCATTCTCGCTGAGCGGATAGGTGTCGGGCACCGACATCTGCTTTTCGATGAGCACGCCTACGATGCGCTGTTCGGTGCGGTCGAGCTTGGGCATTGTCGTTCCGTTGTCATTGACCGGCGGTGTCAGCCAGCTGTTCTAGCCACCGCCGGGGATCAAGCCGCGCAACCGCTTCTTGGCCTCTTCGACGGCCTTCTTCTTCGCCTCTTCCTCTAGACGCTTCTTCTCGACCTCGAGCTTCTGCTTGGCTTCGTCGACGATCTGGTCGGGCGGCTTGGTCACATCGATCAGACCGGACACTTCCTTCGGCAGACCGCCGAGCAACTTGCCAGCGTTCTGCTGCACGAAGTTGGCGAGCTCCTGCTTGCCAGCCGCGAGCAGTGCGTCGCGCAGCACCTTGTCGTCGAACGACACGGCGGGGCTCGTGACCGATCCGCGCAGACCGATCGGGAGCAGCAGCGACTCGACCTTGGTCTCCTTGGCGCCCGCCAGTGCAAACACAGTGTCCTTGATGGCGACCTGCAGCGGGAAGTCGAGCGACATCGCCTGGCCCGAAGTCGACGTCAGCAGGCCCTTGCTCGAGAGATCGATGGTGCCGCCGCGCAGCGGCGCCTGGCCACCGATCTTCAGTTGCCCGAAGATGCTGTCGACGGGCAGTTGGCGGAACGCGAACTCGAAGCCGAGCGCCGGACTCGCCTGGGTCTTGCCACTGAGATGCAACAGCATCGAGTCCGACTGGGTCTTGATCGACACCGTCAGCGCTTCGGCGACGAGAGAGGGCAGGTCGGACACGTTGCGCGCGCGCAGGTCGATCTTCTCGGCCTTGCCGCCGATCGAGTAGCCGATGCCTTCGAAGTCGATCTTGCGGATCAACACGCGCGGCCCCCCTTCGATCAGGTGCGTCGCCACGACGCTGGCGATGCCC
The DNA here is from genome assembly GCA_039921435.1 of Planctomycetota bacterium. GTDB lineage: Bacteria > Planctomycetota > UBA1135 > UBA1135 > UBA2386 > DASVAL01. Next base: position 3,569 of record JBDSBS010000283.1, read on the forward strand.
TTGACTCGTTCCTGTTCGGCCCGGTCCTTCTCGCGCTGCTCGGGTGTCTGCTGCCCAGGCGGCGTTTCGTCTCCGCCGGTGATCACCTCGATCCAGTCGCGGGCCTGCTCGAGCCGTGCCTTCCAGACTTCGAAGTCCTTCAGGTAGTCTTCGATCGTCGAGGTGCCGGCGGGCGGTGCCGGCGGCTCGGCGGGCTTCGTGGCACCGGGCACGATGACGCCCGGAATCACGCGCTTGGAGCCGCCGCGCGCGTTGGTCGAACGCAGCTCGTCGATGACGAAGCGCTTGCGCAGCAGTTCGCCGGTGTCGAGCGTCGCGGTCATCGTGTCGGCCGCCAACAGGTCCTTGTCGAGCGCCTTGCTGTCGGCCATCGCGAAGCCCTCGAAACGCAGCACGCCAGCGCCGAGATCGAGGCGAGCAGCCCGCAGGTCGACCGTCGCGCCGTTCATCGCCTGCAGTCCACTCTTCACGTTGCTGGTCAGGATCGGCGTCGAGAACCAGGTCTGGAACACCCACCCACTGCCGACCAACACCGCCGCGACGAGCACACCGCTGATGCGGATCGGCATGCCGAACTTCTTCTGCTCGGCGAGCTCGGCCCAGCTCTTCTTGCCCTTGCCCTTGCCCAGCAGGAGCCACGTGGAGAGGCGCACCCACCACTTCTTGGCGTACTTCTGGTAGCGCTCGCTGTTCTCCTCGGCGTTGGCCATGTGCAGGCGGATCGCGCGGATCGTGCGGTTGAGCAGCCAACCCGAGGCGAGGCCGAAGATCAGGCCGAAGATCAGGCCGCCGACCGTCGCGTAGTACTCGAGGCCGAACCAGGCCGTGACCTTGCCGTTGACGAGCCCGCGGAAGAGGCCCTGCAGCGGGCCATCGAGCAGGAACGTGCCGAGCGAGTAAGACGCCGGTAGGACCATGAGGCTCAGCATCTTGGCGACCAGGGTCACGAGCCCGAACACCGCGAGGTTCGCGTTGAGCACGAGCACGAGGCACGTCAGCAACAGGATCAGTCCCGGTGCCTGCAGGAAGCCGCCGCCGAGGTCGCCGGGCAGGAAGAAGCCGGGCAGGAAGCCCAGCAGACCGCCGAGTGTCGTGGCGAGCATCACCTGGAACGGTGTCGCCTTGCCGCGCAGCACGGCGCCGATCTTGCGCGTGAATAGCATGCTGCAAGGGTAGGGCATCTGGCCCACGGGCGCCAATCGCGCCGGGTGCGCGGTGGGCGACGGACGCGGCGTCAGAGCGCGTTCGGGTGTAGTCGGGCGAGTGCGCTGGCGAACTGGCGACGTTGGTCGGCGTAGCGCCCTGCGAGCGCGAGATCTGGAGCCACCGGCTCGCCGAGCCGCACGAACGGTTCAGCCACGGCATCCGTCGTGAGCGTCGACTCGCCGGCCAGGCGACGCACAGTCCAAGCTGCTTGCAACGCCGCGCCGAGCGCAGCCGATTCGGGCTCGACCAGCGGACGCACAGGAACGCCGAAGACGTTGGCGAGGATCTGCCGCCACAGCACATTCTGCGCAGCACCGCCGACGAGGCGCACTTCGTCGACGGCGATGCCGAGAGTGCGCAGGCGGTCGAGACCCGCGGCGAGGTTGAGCGAAGTGCCTTCGAGTGCGGCGCGGTAGAGGTGGCCCGGGCGCAACAGGCCGGGGCGCAGACCGAGCAACGTTCCCGTAGCTTCGGGCAGGTCGGGAACTCGTTCGCCGAGCAGGAACGGCAGCCACAGC
>JBDSBS010000284.1:0-5084 GCA_039921435.1 Planctomycetota bacterium
GGCCGTGCACGATGCCGTTGGGCTCGAAGCGCGTGAACACGAACGCGTCGGCGAACTCGTCGAGCGGCACGCCGTGCTGCAGCCCGAGGGATATCGCGATGGCGAAGCAGTTCATGAGGCTGCGGAACGCGGCCCCTTCCTTGTGCATGTCGAGGAAGATCTCGCCGAGTGTGCCGTCTTCGTACTCGCCGGTGCGCAGGTAGATCTTGTGTCCGCCGACGACGGCCTTCTGCGTGTAGCCAGCCCTTCGGTTGGGCAGTCGGCGGCGCTTGGCGATGTAGCGGTGCACGACGCGCTCGGTGATGCGGGCCGCCATGGCCTGCACTTCTGGCGTGAAGCTGCCGAGCGTGCCGGTGACTTCCTCGGCCAGGTCGACGTCCTCGAACGTAGAACTCAGCGGCTGGCTCAACTTGCTGCCGTCGCGGTAGAGCGCCACGGCCTTCAACATCGACTGCCAGCTCGTGCGGTAGGCATCCTTGACGTCGTCCAGCGTCGCGTCGTTGGGCATGTTGATGGTCTTGCTGATCGCCCCGCTGATGAACGGCTGAACGGCCGCCATCATGTGGATGTGCGCCGCGTAGGCGATGAAGCGCTGGCCCTTCTTGCCGCAGCGGTTGGCGCAGTCGAAGACGGGCAGGTGCGCGTCCTGGAGGTGCGGCGCGCCCTCGACCGTCATCGTGCCGCAGACGAAGTCGTTGGCGGCCTGGATGTCGCCCTTGGCGAAGCCGAGGTGTTTGAGCAGGTCGAAGCTCCAGTCGGCGAGCTGAGCCTCGCTGACGCCGAGCTTGGTCCGGAGGAACTCCTCACCGAGTAGGCTCTTGTTGAAGACGAAGCTGATGTCGAAGGCGCCCTCGAGCGCCTTCTCGATGCGCTGCAGGGCAGCGTCGTCGAAGCCGCGCTTGGCCAACGACTCGTGGTTGATCGCGGGTGCCTTGGCCAACGTCTTGCGGCCAACGACGTAGGCCAAGATCTCGTCGATCTGCGACGAGCTGTAGCCGAGCTTCTTGAGCGCGGGCGCCAGGCTCTGGTTGGCGATCTTGAAATAGCCGCCGCCGGCGAGCTTCTTGAACTTGACGAGCGCGAAGTCGGGTTCGACGCCCGTCGTGTCGCAGTCCATCAGCAGCCCGATCGTGCCGGTCGGCGCGATGCAGGTGACCTGTGCGTTGCGGTAGCCGTGCTTCTCGCCAAGCGAGAGCGCACGGTCCCAACATTCGCGCGAGGCTTCGAGCAGGTCGGGCGGGCACGACTGCGGGTCGATGCCGACCGGCGTCACGCTGAGGTCCTCGTATTCGGAGTTCGAAGCGTGGTAGGCCGCGCGGCGGTGATTGCGGATCACGCGCAGCATCGGTTCGCGGTTGCGCTCGTAGCCCGGGAATGCACCGAGCTCGCCGGCCATCTCGGCCGACGTCGCGTAGGACTCGCCGCATAACACTGCCGACAGTGCGCCGGCGATCGTGTAGGCCTTGGACGAGGCATACGGGATGCCCAGCCGCATCAGCACGGTGCCGAGGTTGGCGTAGCCGAGACCGAGCGTGCGGTACTCGTAGCTGCGCTGCGCGATCGACTGGCTCGGGAAACTGGCCATGAGCACGCTGACTTCGAGCACGATGGTCCACAGGCGCGCAGCGTGCTTGTAGCCCTCGAGATCGAACTTCACTGTGCTCTTTCCGTCTGGGCTCTTTCCGTCTGGACTCTTGCCATCGCTCTCGTGCAAGAACTTGGCGAGGTTGATCGACGCCAGGTTGCAGGCCGTGTCGTCGAGGAACATGTACTCGGAGCACGGGTTGCTCGCGTTGATGCGGCCGTCCACGGGGCACGTGTGCCACTCGTTGATCGTCGTGTCGTACTGCACGCCCGGATCGGCGCAGGCCCAGGCCGCGTAGGCGACCTTGTCCCACAGCTCGCGCGCGTCGACTTCCTTGGCGACGGCGTGGTCGGTGCGGCGGATGAGCCGCCACGTTCCCCCTTCTTCGACCGCGCGGAAGAACTCGTTGGGCACGCGCACGGAGTTGTTCGAGTTCTGGCCGGAGACGGTGCCGTAGGCTTCGCCGTCCCAGTCGGTCGTGTACTCGGGCACGTCGATCGCGCGCAGACCCTGGGCGCCGAGCTGGATCGCGCGCTGCAGGTAGTTCTCGGGGACGCAGGCCGTGCGGGCTTCGCTCAGGGCGGCGCGCAGGCGGTCGTTCTCGCGCGGTATGGTGATGATCCTGCTGACGATCTTCGCATCGCCGTCGGCACTCTCGACGTGGCAGGCGTTGACGATCGCGTTGAGGTGGCGCCGGATCAGCTTGCTGCCGGTCACGAGTGCCGCGACCTTCTGCTCCTCGTTGACCTTCCACGACACGAACGTCTCGATGTCGGGGTGGTCGAGGTCGAGGCAGACCATCTTGGCGGTGCGGCGCGTCGTGCCGCCCGACTTGATGGCGCCAGCAGCGCGGTCGCCGATGCGCAAGAAGCTCATCAGGCCCGAACTCTTGCCGCCGCCCGACAGCGGTTCGTTGGCGCCGCGCAGCGCCGAGAAGTTGCTGCCGGTGCCGGAGCCGTATTTGAACAGACGCGCCTCGCGCGTCCACAGGTCCATGATGCCGCCGTCGTTGACGAGGTCATCGGTGACGGCCTGGATGAAGCAGGCGTGCGGCTGCGGCCGTTCGTAGGCGTTCTTGCTCTTGTGCAGCTTGCCCGGTGTCTTCGAAGAGCCGGTCTTGGGATCGGAGCCGCCATCGACGAAGTCGCCACTATCGACGAACCAATGCCCCTGTGCGGGTCCCGTGATGCCGTAGGCGAAGTGCAAGCCCGTGTTGAACCACTGGGGCGAGTTGGGCGCAGCGTGCTGGGCCGCGAGCATGTGGCTCAGTTCGTCTTCGAACGCCTGCGCGTCGTCGGCACTGTCGAAGTAGCCGTACTGTTCGCCCCAGTGCCGCCAGCAGCCGGCGAGTCGGTGGAAGACCTGGCGCGCGTCGCGTTCGCCGCCAAGCACCGGATTGCCGCCTTCGTCCGTCTGCAACTTGCCGTCTGGCCCGCGCTGCGGCACTCCCGCCTTGCGGAAGTACTTCTGGGCGAGGATGTCGACCGCCACCTGGCTCCACTGGCTGGGGACGTCGATGTCGCGCGCCTCGAACACGAGCGAGCCGTTCGTGTTGCGGATCTCCGAGTGCCGCTTGGCGAACGGGATGCCTTCGTAGGGAGACTTGCCTTTGACCGTGAACCGACGAGTTACCTTCACGCTACTTCCTCCTACTGCGTGGCTCTGCCACGACCAGTTGTTTGCACCGCCTAACGAACGACCAGCCTAACGAACGACCAGCCTGACGAACGACCAGCCTGACGAACGACCAACGCGACCTGTGCCCGGCTGCAGTTCGGACACGTTCCAGGCTGACCGAACTACCTGGAACCCCCGGTGATGCTCCTGTTGGAATCGATGCGGGCCGCCACCGTAACCATCGAGCTCGAGAGGAGCTGCTCGCCGAAGGGATCCACTATCTATTGGGTCTGTGCGGGGCTGGCAACCCAGCGGTAGGTAAAAGGGCGCAACTCGGCCTGGTGCGGACCGAGCCCGGCCAAGTCAGGGTTTCGCAAAAGCCGGGCGAGTTTTGCGCCAAGAACCTGCCGGTCACGTCGCCAACAGCCGGGGATACAACCGCCCTGCAGTGCCGCCCCAGACATCGGTGCGGGCCGCGGCGGGCAGCGGCGCCAGCAGTGCGTGCACGGTCTCGACCCAGCGCGCGTAGCTCGTGGCGCAGAGGCAGACGGGCCAGTCGCTGCCGAACATGAGTCGTTCGGGTCCAAAGGCCGAGAGCACCGTGTCGAAGGCGATCCGAAGGGTCTCGAGCGTCCAGCTCGCCCAAGGCGCTTCGGTCGCGAGGCCCGAGAGCTTGCAGGTGACGTTGGGGTGCTGCGCCAGCGCCCGGATGTGGGCCGACCACGCGGTGAGATCGCCGCCCCGCAGGTCGGGCTTGGCGCAGTGGTCGAGCACGAAGCGCTGTTGCGGCAGGCGCGCGACCAGTTCGACTGCGGCTGGCAGTTGGTGTGGGTAGACGAGCACGTCGTAGGTGAGGTCGTGCGGCGCCAGTGCTTCGATGCCCCGCACGACGGCCGGCGAGATCAGGAAGCGCGGGTCGGGTTCGCTCTGTGCGATGTGTCGCACGCCGACGAGACGCGGATTGGCTGCGACCTCGCGCAGTTGCGCCGCGATGTCGGGCGACTGCAGGTCGACCCACCCGACGACGCCCAGGACGCGCGGGTGCGTTGCCGCCAGTCCCAGCAAGAATTTCGTTTCGTCGAGCGACTGGCCGGCCTGCACGGCAATGCAGCCGTCGAGGCCGCCGGCTGCCAGCTCGGGTTCGAGGTCGCGTGGCAAGAAGTCGCGCCGCAACACCGCCATGGTGTCGTCGATCCAACCGAAGTCCGTCGGCCGGTAGCGCCAGAAGTGTTGGTGGCTGTCGATGCGCCGCGGCATGGCCAACTCACGCGATGCGGTGCTTGGCTGTGACGCGGTCGGTGATGCGCAAGCCGACCCCGGGCGCTTCGGGCAGGTTGTAGAAGCCGTTCGTGACGTGGATCGGCTCCTCCCACATCTCGTTGAGCGACTCGTAGCAGTTCTCGACGAGCACGCAGTTGGGGGTTGCGGCGGCGAGCTGCACGTGCAGCTTGTGCTGCACGTTCGTATGCGGCACGACGGGCAGGTTGTAGCTCGCGGCCAGCGCCGCCACTTCGAGCCACTCGTCGATGCCGAGCAGCTTGGTGGCGTCGGCTTGCACGTAGTGAACGGCACCGGCGGCGATGTAGTCGCGGAACGCCTCGCGCGTGAAGATCGTCTCGCCGACCGCGATCGGCGTCGTGATCGCGTGCGCCAGTTCGGCATGCATCGTCACGTCCTCGGGCTTCATGGGCTCTTCGAGCCACTTCACGTCGTAGTCGTGCAAGCGGCTGCCGTACTGCTTGCTGGTCGCCAACGTCCAGGCGCAGTTGACGTCGGTCATGATGTCGACGCCACAGCCGACGGCTTTGCGAACTGCAGCGACGCGCCGCAGATCCTCGCGCGGATCGGGCCGGCCGAGCTTGATCTTGACGGCGTCGAAGCC
>JBDSBS010000285.1:0-8762 GCA_039921435.1 Planctomycetota bacterium
GAGTACGGCACCAACTGCTGCCGGTGCTGTGTAGCTGGCGAAGCCATGGGCGCACTGTTCACCACCGAGCCTGAGTACTTTGCCAAGCTCGGCGAGCCTGCGCTGATCCGCCTGCGCCGCCGATTGCTGCCGCTGCAGAGCCGGCTGCGTTGGAGTCAGATCGCGAACCGCTACGTCGTCGTTGGCGAGTGAGAACGCGACCGGCAAGCCGCGCCTCGAACATGCGCGTTCAGTAACTCTCGCTCTCGTTCGGGAACGAGCCGCCGCGCACGTCCTTGCAGTAGCTCTGCACGGCCTTGCCGATCTCGTCCGCGAGCTCCAGATAGCGCCGCGCGAACCGCGGCCGGAAGCGCGTGAACAACCCCAGCAGGTCGTGCGTGACGAGGATCTGGCCGTCTACGTCGGGGCCCGCACAGATGCCGATCACCGGGATCTTGACGGCCTTGGCGACGCGCGCGCCGAGCTTCGCCGGCACCTTCTCGAGCACGAGCGCGAACGCGCCGGCCTGCTCGAGGGCCTTGGCGTCGTCGACGATGCGTCGCTGTTCGGGAGCCTCCTGGCCGCGCACCTTGTAGCTGCCGAACTGGTGGATGCTCTGCGGCGTGAGCCCGAGGTGTCCCATGACAGGGATGCCGGCGTCGACGAGTCGCTGCACCGTGGGTGCGAAGGCCAATCCTCCTTCGAGTTTGACGGCCTCGGCGAGTCCTTCCTTGAGCAGGCGCCCGGCGTTGCGCAGGGCGTCTTCGATGCTGACCTGGTAACTCAGGAACGGCATGTCGCAGACGAGCAGCGCGCGCTTGGTGGCGCGCCCGACGAGCTCGCAGTGGTAGACCATCTGGTCCATCGTCACGGGGACCGTCGTGTCCCTGCCTTGCATGACCGTGGCGACGGAGTCGCCGACCAGCAGCACATCGATGCCGGCCTGGTCGAGCAACTCGGCGAAGAGGTGGTCGTAGGCGGTCAACGCCGTGATGCGCTCGTGCTGCGCTTTCATCGTGCGCAGCGTCGCCGTCGTGACCTTGGGCCGTTCGCCCGTCATGTCACCAGTCGCCAAACGTGTCGGGCGCGTCACTCGCCGGTGGAGGTGGTGGCGTACTTGGTCCCAAGTCGCTGCCCGGCGGCGGCGGCGGACGGTAGTCGTCGACGCCGTCATCGGGCACGCGCGGCTGCCGGCGCTTGGGCCGGCCCTTGCCCTCGACGATGCTGCCGAACGTGGGAACTCGCTTGGGATCGAGCTCGACGTCGAACGCCGACAGGTCCATCGCTGGGGGTTCGATGACATCGACCTTGCCGCGCCGGTCGCGGTAGCGCGGCACGACATCGACGTCGCGCGGTCCGCCGTGGCCGCCTTGACGGCCGCCACGCTGTTGGTCGCGACCTTCTCGGCGCCGCTTGTGACGCTGTTCTTGGCGCTGCTGCGGTTGGTCATGGAGCGCAGCGGCGGGGCGGTTGCCACGCGGTCGGTCGCGTCGCTGCTGGTCGCGTTGATTGGGTTCTTGCCGCTGCTGATCGTGGCGGTGCTGTTCGTGCCGCTGGCGATCTTGCCGCTGCCGATCTTGCCGCTGGGGATCTTGCCGCTGGGGATCCTGTCTCTGAGGCTCTGGGCGCCCCTCGCGATTGCGGTTGCGACCACGCCCACCGCGACGACGACGTCGACTGCTACGGTCGTCGCCCGTCGTTGCGCCAGTCGGGTGCTCTTCGCCCTGGGTGCTGCCGAAGGAGCGCGGCGCTATCGGGCCGATGAAGGAGTCTGCAAACGGTTGGTGCGCAGGTTCTTGGACTTCGCTCGCTCGGGGCTGGTCCGTGCCCTCGGCGCGGGAGCGTTCAGGCCGCTCGCTCTGGAGCTGCGTAGTTCCGGCCGGTTCTGTCCGTTCGCCGTCAGGGGGCGCGTCCTCGTGGGAACTGGCTTCCGTTGTTCCGTCGCGGCCGCGACCTCCGCGCCGACGGCGTCGCCGACGGCGGCGGCCGGTCCCAGGTTCGCGCGGCTCGGAGTCATCGTCGTGGCTGCGATCACCTTCGGTGGTAGCACCGCCTTCGAGATCACTGTGTTCTTCGAGATCACTGTGTTCTTCGAGATCACTGCGTTCGAGAATCGGTCCGCGGTCGCTCGCGGAGAGGCGATCGTCGGAACCCGGGCCGGTCGACCAGGGTTCGGGAGCCGGGACGTCGGCGCCCTCGGGGTGCACGAAGTCGTCACCGGCACGCTGCGCCCTGCGGGCTGGCGCCAGGGGTTCAGTTGCCGCGTTGGGTCGATTGGCCGCTTCGTCGCTCGATGGGCGCGCGTCGGCCACGTCTGCATCGTCGCCGCGATTGCGCCGCCCACGCCGCCGTCGTCGACGGCTGCCGCCACTCTCGCGCTCGCCGCGTCCCTCGTCGCCGAAGGACCCTGCTCCGGATTCGCCGGCATCGGTTGGCCAGGATTCGCCTAGTGGTTCGGCGACCAAGGCTGGAGGCTCGCCGGCGGCCGAGTCCGAGCCACGGCTATGAGCGGCGGCACCGCGGTCTTCGCGAGCCGAGTCTTCGTGCGCTAGGTCTTCGCGCGCCAAGTCTTCGCGAGCCAAGCGCTCTGCGTCGACGGTTGGGCCTTCGCCGTGCTGCGCTTCATCGTCCTCTGACCCGCGCGGCGTGCTCTGTGGTGCGCCGTTGGCGAGTTCGTGCCAGCGCTCGACGTCTTCGCGGCCAGCGCCGCTGGCGAGCATGCGCAGTTCGAACAGTTCGAGGGCTTCTTCGAAGTAGGGGCCTTGTAGGAAGCCCTCGACGCGGAAGCGCTTGGCCCCTTCGGTCTGGGTGAAGCGGTGTTGCACGCCACAGATGCGCTTGAGGCAACCGGCGTCGCGCCGCGGCAAGCGCAGCGATTGACTCAGTGGCCCCAGCAGTTCTTCGGCGATCGACGAAGGGCTGCGCCCGGGGTTGCGCTCGGCCATGCCGAGCACAGGGCAGACGAGCAGCGCACCCAACAGCACGGGGCTGGACGGCACGCGGCCGTCTTGCACGCGATGGTCGAGCGCTTCGAGCAAGCGCCAGAACTCGACGCGTTGGTCGTGCCGTGCGTGCTGTAGGAAGTCGGCCAACACGGGCACGAGGCTGCGCAAGGCGCCAACGTCGCGCAGCAGCTGGAAGCTGTCGAGGGCGTGGCCGCCGCGCAGCAGGCGCAGGATCTCTTCGAACACACGCGGGGGAGCAGCTCGCACGAGGTCGCACGAGGTCTCGGCCATCGCGGCGAAGGTCTCGGGCTCGATGGTGAAGCCGAGGCGCCCAGCAAACTTCGCGGCGCGCAGGATGCGCACCGGATCCTCGCGGAACCGCACGCGCGGGTCCCCGATGGTGCGAATGACGCGGTGGCGCAGGTCGGTCAGGCCGTTCGTATAGTCGAGGATGCAGTTGCGTGTCGGATCGAGCAGCAGCGCGTTGACCGTGAAGTCGCGACGCAACGCATCCTCTTCGGCATTGCCGAACTCGTTGTCGCGCGTGATGAGCAGGTCGTCCTCGCTGCCGTCGAGTTGCGGCGAGCGCCGGAACGTCGAGCACTCGAGGATCTTCGTGTTGTTGTTGAAGTGCAGGTGCGCGAGCTTGAAGCGGCGGCCAATGATGCGGCAGTTGCGCGGAAACACGCGCTTGACCTGCGGCGGCCGGGCTTCGGTCGCGATGTCGTAGTCCTTCGGTGTGCGGTCGAGTAGCAGGTCGCGGACGCAGCCGCCGACCAGATAGGCTTCGAAACCCCGCGCAATGAGGCGCTCTGTCGCTCGCACCGCGTCGGTGTCGAGTTTGGACAGGTCGGCCCCTGTGGGGGATAGGATCGTCGGTTCGATCTTCGTAATCCCTGAAAGTGGGGATGATGAACGGAAGTGAGCCCTGGATTTACTCGTGCGATACGGGCGGTGACAACCAGTTTCTCGGTTGGCGGTCGGGTTGGTCGCTTTCAGGCGCGCAGGCCGCCGTCGATCGTGAGGACCTGACCAGTCACGTAATCGGCGGCTGGCGACAGCAGGTAGCGCACGGCGCCAACGATGTCGGCGGGGCTGCCAAGGCGCGCCATCGGCACCCGCGCCAGCATGCGCCGTTGGCTCTCTTGATGGCTGTCGGAGTGCGCGATCAGACCCGGCGCAATGACGTTCACGGTCACGGCGGCGGGGGCAACTTCGGCCGCCAAGGACCTGGCCAGCTGCACCACGGCGGCTTTGGCGGCGAAGTAGACCGGCGCGCGCAACATCGCCCGGTCCTTGTCGGCACCGCTGGCCGCAAACAGGATCACCCGTCCGCGGCGGGCGGCAACCATCGCTGGCACGATGGTCTGCAACACGTGGAACGCCGTGTCGACGTTGCTGGCGAAGACGTCGCGGAACGTGCGGGCGTCGGTGCCGAGAAGCGGCTGTTCTCGGAAGTCGCCGACGCAGTGAATTAGAGCCCACGGGGGTCCGGAAGCGGCTTGGAAGGTCGCGAACGCAGCGCGCAGCGAATCCGGGTCCGCGGCATCGACGCCGGTGTGGCGCGTCCACACCGTCGCGCGCTCGGCGAACTCGCTGGCGATTGCCTTGCCGATGCCCTGGCCGCCGCCGACGACGAGAATTGGCTCGAGCGCGTTCATGCGGCAGAGCAGCTCACTTCTCGCGCAGCCAGCCGAGTATCTCCTTGAGCTTCGGTGGGTTGCCGGTCATGAGCACGCCGACTCGGAAGATCTTGCCCGCGGCCTTGAAGGCCACCCAGACGCTGACGAGCAGCAGCACGCTGGTGATCACGTACTCGTAGAGCTCAGGTGGGCCGCCGGCGCGGTTCATCATCGTGAACGGCGTGAACAGCGGTATGTAGCTGAGCACTTTGGCAACCGTTCCGTTGGGCTCTTGCACGATGAACATCATCGAGATCAGCGGTACGACCAGCAGGAGGATCACGGGCTGCAGCAGGTTCTGCGCCTCCTTGAGGCTGTTGCAGACGGAGCCGATGCCGACCAGGATCGCCGCGTAGAGTAGATAGCCGCAGAGGAAGTAGGCGACGAAACTGCCGAGGTAGAGCGGATCGCCGATGATCTGCATCCAAGGTAGGTCGAGGCCGACGATCAGTTTGGGCGCGAGCCACGCCCCGAGCAAGGCGCACAGGACCCACGAGCCGACGATGGTCAATCCGGTTGCGGCGATGCCCCAGATCTTGCCAGCCATGAGTTCGAGCGGGGACACCGACGACAGCAGCACCTCGATGATGCGGTTGCTCTTTTCCTCGACGGTGTTGGTCAGCAGCATCTGGGCCGCGGTGAACACGGCGATCCACAGCAGGTAGACGAACGCCATTGGTGCGAACTTTCCGGCCTTGTCGCCGAGCACCACGTCCTCGGTGCCACCGCTGGCCGAGATCTTCTCTTCGCGGAACGCGACCCGTTCTTGTAGTCGCTGGGCTATGTCCTTCGGGATCGCGGCATCGGTGATGCGCATGTCCTGCACGACCTTGGTGGCAGCATTCGAGTACCAGCTGCGCAGGTCGTCGTCGGTGACGTTGTTGCTGACGTAGCGAAAATCGTCCAGCGAGCGCTCGGGTTGTCGGCCGATCACGAAGTAGGCGAACAAGCGCTTCTGCTGGACGAGCTCCGTGAGTTTCTTCTCCTGTTCGTCTGCCGACAGAGACGCGATTTCGAGGTCGGCCAAGCTCCGCAAATCGTACTTAGCGGCCGAACGCAACGATGCTTGGCTTCGCCCCAGGGTTTCGGCCTCGGCGGCGGGGATCTTCTGGAACCACTCGTACAAGCGGTCTTGCAACTCGGCCGGTACCTCGGGCACCGGTGGCTTGTTGCCCTGTTCTGGGGCGGCAGCAGTTTTGAGCTTGCCGAGTTGGTCGCCGAGTTCTCGCTGCAGTGCCAACAGCTTGCCCTGCAGGTCCTGGTTGTTGGCCAAGACCTTCGCAAGGGCCGCCATGTCGCCCGAGCGGGCTTGCTTCTCGATGCGGGCACCGAGGCCCTGGGGGCTGCGATCGAGCACGGCGTAGCTTTGGGTCTCCTTGAGTCGGTTGAGCACGTAGCCGGCGCCGATCGAGATCGCCAGCAGGATCGGAAGCGCCAGGATTCCGACCCAGAACGTCTTGGTGCGGATGTTCTCGAGGTATTCGCGCTGCGCGACGAGGATGGTCTTGCTGGTCATGGTCAGCGGGCTCCGCCGGCTGCCGCCAGCCTCTGGTTGGCTTCGTCGACCGTCTTGATGAAGACCTCGTGCAGCGAGGGTTCGCGGTAGTCGAAGCGCTTGACCGTGACGTGGTCGACGAGCCAACGCAGGGCCTGCTGTGGGTCGGCACCGTCGCGCAGGAAGATCTCGGCGTGCTTGCCGTGATCGTTGACGCGCTCCGCCCCGGGAATCTGCTGCAGGTGCTTGCCGTCGCCGTCGTAGTCGAGCTGGATGCCGAACTCGCGCCCCTTCTTGACCTCCGTCAGCGTGCCAGCGAACTCGAGCCTGGCCTTGTGGATCATCATCACGTAGTCGCAGAGCTGTTCGGCTTGTTCCATGCCGTGTGTGCTGAAGATCACGGTGCGGCCCTGGCGCTTCATGTCGAGGATGATGTCGCGCATCGTGTCGCGATTGACGGGGTCGAGGCCGCTGAACGGCTCGTCGAGGATGACGAGTTCGGGTTCGTGGATGATCGTGCCGAGCACCTGCACCTTCTGGCCCATTCCCTTGCTCAACGCCTCGCACTTCTTGTCCAGCCAATCGCCGAGGCCGAAGCGCGTCAGCAGCTCGCGCGCCTTGAGATTGGCGGTGCTGCGGTCCATGCCCTTGAGCTTGCCGAAGTACGCGACGATCTCGGCCGTCTTCATCTTCTTGTAGAGCCCCTTCTCCTCCGGCAGGTAACCGAGTCGGTCCTTGACCTCGGCGGCGTCTGAGTGGCCGAGCACGCTGATGGTGCCGGCGTCGGGGTGGAAGATGCTCATCACCATGCGGATCGTGGTCGTCTTGCCGGCGCCGTTCTGGCCGAGGAACCCGTAGATGCAGCCCTTGGGTACTTCGAGCGAGAGGTCGGACACCGCCGTGAACGAACCGAATCGCTTGGTGACACCGTGAAGGGTCAGCGCGTGGTCCATGCGGGCGAAAGGTGCGGCAGGTGGCCGCCCTCTGGCCAAGATTGTCGCATGTGTGTGCGAGGGGCAAGCGCTGTCTTCGGGTCGCATCGCGACTTCGGTCGTGCGGCCGCAGGCCCGACCAGTGCCGACTTTGCGCGCCACGACGAGTTCATTGTGGAGAGTCTCGCGGGGTTGGCGCCAGGGGAGCCATGGCTTCCAGGATCGTGATCTTCTGCCAGATCTTGCGGCTGAGGCCCGTCGTCAAGTCCTCAATATCGTCGACGGCCCCCACGGCTTGATCGTCGGGGAAGTCCTGTGCGTAGAGCGCGGCGACTTTGCCCATGAGCGCCAACATTTCGCTGCAGTAGTCGAGATAGCGAGTCAGCTCGAATCGCGTCATGGAACGGGCTGGTGACGACGGTGTGTCGAGGCTGGAGCCCGTGACTCGCTCTGGGTCCTTCGTCAGCTGATGCATGTCGACGATGTGCGCCATGGCGCGCAGTTCGTGCAGCGCCTGCAAGCAGCGCCGCCGCTTGCTGCGCAGGTCGAGACTGAGGGCGAAGGCGGCGCCTGCGCCGAGGAAGAACAGCATCGAGATGGCGGCTTCGAAGGTCTGGATCGCTTCGGCCAGATCCCACCCCTGAGGGTCCTTCCCTACGCTCAGTCGAACCGACGCGAACAACAGCGCGACTGCGCCGAGGCCAGCGAGTACCATCAGGATCGAACTTCCGCGCAGCCACCAGTTGGGTCGGCGGATGTAGGCGCTGCGCTGCGCGTGCGCCTTGGCGATGTCGAGCAGAGCGGCCGCGACTTTGCCCAGGCTTGCGTCTGGGAAGCGCTCCAAGATGCGGTTGCGGAGCTGCTCGACCGTCGTGACGATTCGGTTGCTGTCGAGAGCGGAGTATGGCATGCGCGCATCGTCAGCGGATGCCACCATGGCGGCGAGCGTTTCGTTGGCGAGCGTTTCGTCGGCGAGCGTTTCCTGCGTTGGCTGGATGGCTCAGCGCAGCAGTGCCAGCAGCAGCAACAGGCCGAGCGCCAACAAGGTCAGCGCGACCGGGGTTCGATGCAACGTAGTGGTGCCGACGCGCATGTGTCGGGTAGCGGTGGTGTGCCGCGCTCGGTGGTAGGGATGGCTGGGATGTCTTGAAGGGTGAGAAGCGGCAAGGTGAGTAGTCCGCGCCGTTGGCACGGTTGCACGAACTGCCTGGTCGCACCTTCTAGGTAAGGGTGTTTGAGTGCCTTTCGCACGCACAGTTTCGCCGTGTTTTCACCGGATTCGGCGGTAGACTGCTCGGCCCCGTAGTCGAGCCGTCGAGCGCCGACGATCTCCGCCACGGAACCCACATTTTCGTCTCTGCGTAACAACAGCCTAGCGAACGCCATACTCATGAGCAAGGAACTGCGACTCTTCACGAGCGAATCGGTCAGCGAGGGTCACCCTGACAAAGTGTGCGACCAGATATCCGATGCAGTGCTCGACGCGATCCTGAAGCAAGACCCCGAGTCGCGCGTGGCTTGTGAGACCATGGTCTCACGCGGATTCGTCGTGGTCGCGGGCGAGATCACGACGCGCGCACAGATCGACTTCCAAGACGTCATACGCGGTGTCATCCGCGACATCGGCTACGACGATCCTGCGATCGGTTTCGACCACAACTCCTGCGCCGTCCTGACCTCGATCCAGCGCCAATCCGTGGACATCGCGCTCGGGGTCGACGCCACGACG
>JBDSBS010000286.1:0-2743 GCA_039921435.1 Planctomycetota bacterium
CCGCCGATGAGCACCGCCGAACGACCCGTCCTCACCAAGAAGGACTTCAAGACCGACCAGGAAGTGCGGTGGTGCCCCGGCTGCGGGGACTATTCGATCCTCAACGCCGTGCAGAGCGCGTTCGCCAAGCTCGGCAAGCAACTGCACGAGACGGTGATCATCTCGGGCATCGGCTGCAGCTCGCGGTTTCCGTACTACATGGAGACCTACGGTTTCCACACGATCCACGGTCGCGCGCCGGCGATCGCGACCGGCGTCAAGGTCAGCAACCCAGCCCTCGACGTCTGGGTCGTGACTGGCGACGGCGATGCGATGTCGATCGGCGGCAACCACTTCATCCACGCGCTGCGGCGCAACGTGGGCCTGAAGATCCTGCTGTTCAACAACCGCATCTACGGGCTGACCAAGGGCCAGTTCTCGCCGACCAGCGAGCAGGGCAAGGTCACCAAGAGCTCGCCGCTCGGCAGCGTCGACTACCCGTTCTCGCCGATCGCGCTGTCGCTCGGTGCGGGCGGCACGTTCATCGCGCGCGGCATCGATGTCTTCGGCCCGCACCTCGAGGACCTCGTCGGCAAGGCCAGTGCCCACACGGGCACCGCGATGGTCGAGATCTATCAGAACTGCAACATCTTCAACGACGGCGCCTTCAAGGGCTTCACCGACAAAGAGGAGCGCGACGCGCGCATCTTGTATCTCGAGCACGGCAAGCCGCTGCTGTTCGGTGCGAACAAGGACCAAGGCATCCGCTTCGACAGCAACTTCCAGCCGCAGATCGTGAGCGGGGCCGAACTCGGCAGCGCGTTCGTCTGGGACGAGACGGCCGCGAACGTGGCGCCGGCGATGGCGCTCGCGACGATGAGCGAGACGCAGTTCCCGGTGCCGATCGGCGTGTTCCGCAGGAAGGAGAAGCCGGCGTTCGAGGTCGGCGTGCAGAACCAAATGGCCGCGGCAAAGGCGAAGAAGAAGGAGTCGTTGAAGGACCTGCTGCACGGCGGCGAGATCTGGGACGTGACGTAGAAGCGGCCTTGGCTCGCGGCGCTGTGCATGGCGCCGCGTTTCGTCAGAGTGCCAGTCGTCAGAGTGCCAGTCGTCAGGGGGTCGGTAGACAGGCCGCTCTTCCTGGCGGATCTCCCCACGCGGATCTCCCTACTTTGGCAGCAGACCCTTCAACTGCTCGAGCGCCGGCCCGATGACGCCTGCGACGGTCGGGTTGCCGAGCAGGCCCGTCACCATGCCCATGGTGTTGCCGTTGATGCCGAACTTCGCCAGCGCGTCCGGGGCCATCTTGCCCATGCCGCCCGAGGCGTCTGCCGCACCCGTCGTCTTGCCGTTGCCCATGCGGCCCTTCAGCGAGGCGAGTGCCGACTCGAGCGGGCCCTTGGCGGCCTCGGCCGTCGGCTTGTCCTTGACCGAGCCGAGCAGCTTGTTGATGTCGACAGTGCCCGCAGCGTCTTTCCCAGCCAGCGCGCCCGGCGCGACCGACTTCTTGTTCTCGGATTCGCCCGAGAACATGCCGCAGGAGGTGGTGAGAAAGAGGCCGCAGAGCAGCGAAGTGGTGAACAGGGTTTTCATTGTCCCGCCGATCCTGCCGGGTGGGTGGGTTGGCAGCAATTAGACTGCCGCCGATCTCCACCGATCTGCAGTCCGGAAATGTGTGTAGGATCGGGTCCGCTGGCGGCGCATGGGCCCTTGCTCCGTGACTGCGGTGGGAATTGCGGCTAGACGCATCTAGACGCTTCAGTTGAAACATCATGATGTCGTGTTATAGTGATGTTCTCGATGGCATCCGCCCTGGCCAACCTGCACTCGACCCTCAAGCTTCTGTCGGACCCGATCCGACTGCGGCTCTGCGCTCTGTTGGCGAGCGCCGAATTGGCGGTGCAAGAACTGGTCGCCGTCACGGGCCTGCAGCAGAGCCGCATCAGTAACCACCTCTCCCTGCTGAAGCGAGCTGGGCTCGTGCGCGACCGCCGCGAAGGGACCTGGAGCTTCCATTCGCTCGTTGAGCCGACCGAGCTCGGTCCGCTGTCGCCGCAATTGTTCGCGGCCGCGGTGCAGCCCTATCTCGAGTCGGCGGAATGGGCGCCCGATGCCCAAGCCCTTGCCGCAGTGCTCGACCAGCGACGCAACAAGAGCCGCGAGACACACGATCATCTGGCCGACCGCTGGTCCGAACTCGGCCAGGACTTCAAGCACGGCACGCTGCGCGCGGAGGTGCTGGCCGAAGCGTGGCCGTGCGGCGAACGCATCGCCGATCTCGGTTGCGGCACCGGCTTCTTGGCGACCTGGCTCGCCGAGCGCGGGGCCTTCGTGATCGCCGTCGACCATAGCGAACGCATGCTGTCGCGCGCGCAAGAACAAGCCTCTGCCGAGCGCCTGACGTTCCGCCGCGGTGAGCTCGATGCGCTGCCGCTGCGCGAAGGCGAAGTCGACGCGGCGTTCAGCAACCTCGTTTGGCACCATTTGCCCGACCACGCTGCCGCCGCGCGCGAGGTGTTTCGCGTGCTGCGCCCCGGTGGCCGCATCGTCATCTCGGATCTGCTGCCGCACGAGTGCGAGTGGATGCGCGAGGCGATGGGCGACCTGCGTCTGGGCCTCAAGCCGGAGCAGGTCATCGGCGTGTTGGCGCGCGCTGGCTTCACGAACCTGCGCACCGTGCAGGCGCACGATCGCTATCGCGTCGCCGTCGCCAGTGGCGAGCCGGCCGAGTTCCCCATGTTCGTGGTCTGCGGGCAGAAGCCCC
>JBDSBS010000287.1:0-2705 GCA_039921435.1 Planctomycetota bacterium
GTGATCGGCGGCAACGAACGGGTGGTGCGGCCGCGCCTCGCCGATGCCAAGTTCTTCTTCGATCAGGACCAGAAGAAGACGCTCGCGTCGCGGCTGCCGGGACTCGCCAAGGTCGTCTACCACAACAAGCTGGGCACGCAAGGCGAACGCGTCGAGCGCGTACGTGCGATCGCGCGCGGCATCGCGGCGAAGCTCGGTGGTGAAGCGCTGGCGACGGCCGCCGATCGCACAGCACAACTGGCCAAGACCGATCTGCTGACCGACATGGTCGGCGAGTTTCCCGAACTGCAGGGCATCATGGGCGGCTACTACGCCCGCCACGACGGCGAGCCGGCGGATGTCGCCGAGGCGATCGAGGACCACTACAAGCCACGCTTTGCGGGCGACACGTTGCCGCGCAGCCCGGTCGGAGTCGCGGTTGCACTCGCCGACAAGCTCGAGACGCTCGTGGGCCTGTTCGGCATCGGACAAGTACCAACGGGCGACAAGGATCCGTTCGCGCTGCGCCGCCACGCGCTCGGCGTGATCCGCATGCTCGTCGAACGCGAACTGCCGCTGCAGCTCGACCAACTGGTGGCGCTCGCGGTGCCCGCGTTCGGCACGCTGATCACCGATCCGACGGAAGCACTCAGCGACTTCGTCTTCGATCGCCTCGCCACGACGCTCAAGGACCAGGGCTACACGGCCCAGGAGATCGACGCCGTGGTCAGCCTGCGGCCGCAGCGCCTCGCCTCTGTGCTCCAACGGCTCGCCGCCGTGCGCGCGTTTGCAGCGATGCCCGAAGCGGCGGCACTGGCCGCTGCCAACAAGCGCATCGGCAACATCCTCAAGAAGAGCGAGGCACCGGTCGGCACCAAGGTCGACCCGAAGCTGCTGCGCGAGGAGCCCGAGAAACTGCTGCACGCGGCACTGCAAAAGGTCGCGGCCGCGGCGGAGCCGAAGTTTGCGAGCGGCGACTACCAGGGTGCTCTGCAGCAGTGCGCTGCCCTGCGCACGCCCGTCGATGCGTTCTTCGACAAGGTCATGGTCAACGCCGAGGATGCGGCCTTGCGGCAGAACCGGCTGGCGCTGCTCGCGCAGCTGCACGCGCTCATGAATCGTGTCGCGGATCTGTCGCGGCTAGCGGCGTGAGTTCGACAACGCTGGACGTGGCGAGGGGCTTGGGCCTCATCCTGCTGCGCACTGTCGTCATTCTCATGGGCGCCATGTTCGTGGGAACCGGCGTGCTTTGGCTCATCGCTCCCGACATCATGCTTTCGGATGAAGTCGGTGGCGATTCGTCGAAACGCGAAGGGCAACCAATCGCCGACACGCTGCGGTTTCTGTGCCTGCTCGCCACCGGCACGTTCCTATTGCTAACGCCCACGTGGCTGGCGAGAAAACGGCTTTTGTTCGCGGCCTTGCTCACCAACGCGATCGTCTGCGCCTGCATCATCACGATCGTTCCACTTCTCGGGCATGACCTGCATTTCGCGTTGGCGGGTTTGGTCCTGCTCGGCGTGCCGGTCGCACTGCAGTGCGCGTTCGTAAGAGCAACCCGCCAAACCACTACTTCAGAATGATCCTCGTGGCCGTCGGTCGAACCAACGCGACCGCCGATCTCGCCGCACCGCAACGCGCGTTCGGGCCGTGCCTGAGCACGGCTTCAACGCGCAACCCCGCACCGTAGAGTCTGCGCCATGGACCTCTCCCGCTTCCCGCGCCGCCGCTACAGCGTGGGCCCGACCCCGCTCGAGTTCTTGCCCAACTTCACGACGGCGCTCGGCGGCCCTGAGGTGTGGATCAAGCGCGACGACATGCTCGGCCTCTCGCCGGGTGGCAACAAAACGCGCAAGCTCGAGTTCCTCGTCGCCGATGCGCTCGCGCAGGGCTGCGACACGTTGGTCACCTGCGGCGCGCCGCAGTCCAACCACTGCCGCATCACGCTTTCGGCCGCGGTCAAGGAAGGCATGAAGTGCCGCTTCGTGATCGAGGAACGGGTGCCCGGCAGCTACCGGCAGGACGCGAGTGGCAACAACTTCCTGTTCCGCTTGCTCGGCGTCGAAGCAATCACCGTCGTGCCGGCTGGCACGAACATGGCCGCAGCGATGCAGCAGGTCGCAGCCGAACTCGAACGCACCGGACGCAAGGGCTACGTGATTCCGGGTGGTGGCTCGAACGCACTCGGGGGCCTTGGCTACGTCGCGTGTGCGCAGGAGCTGCAGCAGCAGTTGTTCGAGCAGAACGTGCACATCGATCGCGTCGTCGTCGGTTCCGGCAGCTCGGGCACGCACGGCGGCTTGCTCGCGGGCTTCCTCGGCAACCGCATCCAGATCCCCATCATTGGCATCGGCGTCAGCCGCGATCCGAAGGACCAGGCGCCACTCGTGCAGAAGGAAGCGCAGGCCGTGTGCGACCTGCTCGAGCTCGGCCTCACGGTGCCAGCCGACGCCGTACACTGCATCGGCGGCTACTGGCAGCCCAAGTACTCCGTGTCCAATGCGCGCATGGTCGAAGCCGTGCAGATGCTCGCGCGCACCGAAGCAATCCTGCTCGATCCCGTCTACACGGGCAAGATCATGGCCGGCCTCATCGGCATGAGCCGCGAAGGTGCGTTCGCGCGCGGCGAAAACGTGCTGTTCTTGCACACGGGCGGGGCGCCGGCGCTACATGCCTATGAAGCGGAGCTTCTGGTCGAGCCTGTGCTCTGAGCACGCGGCGCGATC
>JBDSBS010000288.1:0-3418 GCA_039921435.1 Planctomycetota bacterium
CAAAGCAGGGTCAGGCTCACGAACGCGAGCACCGCCGCCGAACGTCGGCCGCGCGGAACGAAACGACGCAGTGGCCAACCGCGCACGGGCAGCAACTTGCGCGGCAGACGCAGTCGCCAACGCGGCAGCCGGAGCGGTGGGACGTTCATCCCTGCCGCCGCCTCAGCACGAGTGCCACGCCCGTCACGACGAGGCCCGCACCGATCCACGCGGCGGCGTCGAGCGTGCCGTCGCCGACGAGCGCCCCAAGCAACATCGCGAGCACGGGAGTGACGTAGGAGATCAAGGCGAGCATCGACGCCGGGGCGGTGCGCATGAGCCAGAAGTAGATGCCGAACGTCATCGCCGTGCCAAACAACGCCAGGTAGAGCGTCGCCAAGACGACGCTCGGGGTCCACTCCATGGCAAGGGGATCTTCGCGCAAGAACGCCGCCGCCGACAGCATGCCCGCGCCCAGCAGCATGCCGTTCCGGTTCAAGAGCACCGAGCTGGAGCCGCTGCCGTACTTCTTGACGAGTGTCGTGCCGACCGCGGAGACGATTGGGCTCACGAGCAGCAGCACGGCCCAGCCGAGGTTGCGTTCGCCGATGCCGCCGAGGTTGCCGCCAAAGACGGTGACGATGCCCAAGAACGACACGACGAAGCCGAAGACCTGCATCGCTCGCAGGCGTTCGCCGAGGAACAGGGTCGCGCTGCCCGCCATGAGCAGAGGGAAGATCGACCACAACACGGCCGCGATGCCCGAAGGCACGACGGTCTGTGCAATGTAGAGCACGCCGTACGAACCCGCGAAGTTCGTGGCGCCCGTCGTCACCCAGAGCCAGGTCGGCGGGGGTGGGCCGACTTCCCGCCGACGCAGCAGGGGCGTGAGTGCTGCCATCGCCAACCCGGCGACGATGAATCGCAGCGCTGCGGACGACAGCGGCGGTTGCTCGTGCACGCAGATGCGGATCGCCCACCAGGTGCTGCTCCATACGAGAACTAGCAGGGTGATGAGCAGCGGCACCGCGAATTGGCGACGCACCGGCTGGTCGTGTTCAGGCGCGCAGGGCATGGAAGGCGGTCGCGGCAAGGCGGAGTGGCTGTGGTGCGAGGTAGTAGTAGGTGAGCGCGCGCAGCGTCGCGCGGCCTCGCCGATGGTCGGGCAGCCACGGCGGCAAGGGGCGTGGTCGGAACGGTGCTTCGAGCACGACGCGTCGTACGTCGCGCAAGGACGCTGTGCCGCGTGTCCAGCCAGCACCGTGTTGCCACGCACTGCCCGATGGCACGCCCCACGGCGTGATGCCGAAGCCATAGCCCAGTCCAGTCCACGTGTTCACGGCAATCGTGCCGTGCGGCAGCACAGCGAGGGCCGCCAGCAGCGTCGAACGCAAAGGCGTCAAGACGCGCGGTGGAGCCAGCACGTAGCAGGACAGTGCGCCGAATACCTGGTCGCGCGCGAAGGCGGTGGCGCGGTCGAGCCACTCGCGGGCGGTGTCACCGGGCAGCGGCAGCTCGAGCAACACCGGCGCGAAGTGCTCGCGCGCGAAGAGTGCGCTGTCGCGCTGCGCGTCGAGGTCACTGCGCGAGGTCGGCGCCAGTGCCTCGCTCGCAGCAGAGGCGCCCGCAGCGGCGGCGAAGTGGTCGCGCGCGGCGAAGTGGAACGGCACCCGCGCTGGCAGTGCTGCGAGCTCACGTCGCAGATGGTGCAAGAACGCCGCTCGCTGCGGCCAGGACGCCGCCGTCAGAGCGAGGCGCGGTGCTACACACGTGGCGCCACCGTTGTTGGCGACGAACGCGGCGAGTTGTCGCGCAGCGTGTTGCAGTTCGCCGTCTCGCCAGGGACCTGGCACCACGAACGCCGGCGTGCAGCAGCCGACCTCGGCCGATAGGTGTTTCTGTGC
Source organism: Planctomycetota bacterium (assembly GCA_039921435.1). GTDB lineage: Bacteria > Planctomycetota > UBA1135 > UBA1135 > UBA2386 > DASVAL01. The sequence continues at coordinate 1,884 of JBDSBS010000288.1, forward strand.
GAGCGCGGGATCACACCGCAACTGCGCCCACGTCGCCGTCGAGCCCGTCAGGTGCACTGCGGCGACTTGTGGAAGGCGCGCGAGGTCTCGGCCCAGTTCGCCGTCGCCGGTGCAGAGGTGCAGCAGGCCCCCATCGACGAGCGGTGCCAGCGCCGCAGCGAACGTGGACGCCAAGCTCGAGTGTAGAGGACTCAGCTTGCACAGCACCGCGCGACCTTCGAGAAAGACTTGATGCAGCACATCGAGCACGGGCGTGGCGGTCACGTTGCCGGCACCGAGCACGAGGGCGACGTCGCCGCGGCGCGCCGGTTCGCGAGGTTCGTTCGGCTCAGTGCACTCGAGTCGCGCCCGATAGCCGCGCAGCAGCAGCGGATCGGCAAGGCCGTGCGCGGGAAGGGCGTCGAACATGGTGCCCTTGGCGCCTGGTTCGGTGGCGACCCGGCGCAGCTCAGGCAATCGCCCCGCAACCAGGTGGTGCTGCAGAGTGCGCAGCAGACTCAGAAAGCGCGCCACCGGCAACGGCCCGCTGGCCCACTCCTCGGCGCGGCTGTGTGGGTGGTCGCGCCACCCCTTCGCAAGGACACTGGTCTCGACCCAGAGCTCCGCCGCGGCGGCGACGCTGTGCTGGCAGGCGTCCAGGAGGTCCCTCAGCTGTGCGTGGGTGTTCTGCCGCAGCGACGTGGCCGCTCGAAGCAGGTGTGGCAGGCCCGCGGCCGCTTGCGTGGCCAACGCCGTGTGCATTCGGGCAGCAGAGCCGAGCGATGGGCCGTCTGCAACGGTGATGGGTGATGGGGTGATCGGCCGATGGGCTGGACGCCGGGTGGTCCGGGCGGGACGCTTCCTGCCATGCGCGTCGTCCGGTGCCTGGTTGGCCTGCTGTTCCTCACCGTGGGGCGCGCCCAGCCGCCGGCCGCGCTGCCGGGTCCCGTGCCGTTGAGCGCCGTCGTCGACGCGCCGTTCACGGACCTGCGCTGGCAAACGCGCCGCCTGGCCGATCTCGGAGCGCAGCGCGCGACGGTGCTCTTCTTCGCGACGATCGAGTGCCCGCTCGTGCGGCGCTACCTGCCGCGCATCGGAGCGCTGGCGAAGGACTACCAAGAACGCGGCGTCGTCGTGCTCGTGGTCTCGGTCGGCGCGGGCGACAGCCTCGTCGACGCCGCCGGGCAAGCAGCGAATGTGGCGCCGGCCGCAGTGTTCGGCAAGGACTTCGATTTGTCACTCGCGCGCGCGTGCGGTGTCGATCGAACGGCGACCGCCGTCGTGCTCGATCGCGACCACCGGCTCGTCTATCGCGGACGGGTCGACGACCAGCACGCCTACACCGGTGCTCGGTCGCAGCCATCGCGCAACGACCTGCTGCTCGCCGTCGACGACGTGCTCGCGGACCGCGCGGTCGCCGTCGCGGAGACGACGGTGAGTGGTTGCCTCATCACTGCGCCGGCAGCGGTCATCGATGCCACCGCGCCGACCTTTGCGCGCGACATCGCGCCGATCCTGCAGCGTCACTGCCAAGAGTGCCATCGCCCGGGTGGCGA
>JBDSBS010000289.1:0-8009 GCA_039921435.1 Planctomycetota bacterium
ACAGCACCGCCGCGGCGATCAAGAGGCGCCGACACATGCGCAGAATGCGCTCCGACACTTCGGATTGCTCGATCTCGGTGCGGCTCGGCAGCCTTCGCACCGCCGCGATCACCCCGGTAGTAAACGACGCCGGCGCCGTGCGACCCCTCGCTCGCACGGCCTGGAACCCGGCCCGCAGGGCCTGCTCTCGCTCGAAACGCTGACGCAGCGCCGGCTCGCCGCCGAGCCGCGCTTGCAGCTCAGCGGTGACGCGGGTATCGAGCTCGCCGTCGAGCAAGCGGTGCAGCAGCCGTTCATCGCTCAACGAGATGTTGTCGTGGGGCATGTCGTCGCCAGGGGTGTTGCCGTTTGGGAGTTTGCTGCCAGAGAGGTTGCCGTTTGGGACGTCGCCGTTTGGGTGCTTCATCGTTCGGCCCTCGGTTGCACGCCACGGACCTTGCTCTTCTGACTCAGGTCATTGCCAGGTACGAGTTCTGGATGTAGACGCTCGAGCGCTTCCTTGAAGCGTTGGCGGGCTCGGAACAGGCGCGATTCGACGGTGCCCAATTGGATCTGCAACACGTTCGCGATCTCCGTGTAGGAGAGGTCTTCGAACTCGCGCAGGATCAGGATCGTACGGTACTTCTCGGGCAGGCTGTCGACGAGTTGCCGCGTCACCGCCGCGCGTTCGGCCGCGAGCAGCGGGGCCAACGGGCTGTCGGCATCGTGATCGCGCCCGCCATTGTGAGCAGCGCCATTGTGGGCAGCGTCGCGGTGGGCAGCGTCGAGCGCGGCATCGTCTTCGACCAGCCGCAGGCGGCGGCTGCTGGCGCGCGACAGGTGGTCGGTCGCGGCATTCACCGTGATGCGATAAAGCCAGGTGAAGAAAGCCGATTCCTGTTGGAACGTGTGCAGCTTGCGGAAGACCTTGAGGAACACGTCCTGGGCCAGGTCTTCGCACTCGACGGGGTCGCGGCAGTAGCGACCGAGCAACCGGAACACGCGGTCCTTGTACCGATCGATGAGGGTGGCGAACGCCGCCTCGCTGCCATCGAGCACCGCGGCGATGAGCTCAGGGTCGGGGGTCTCAGAACTGCGCTTCAAGGCGTACACGCTGAGCTTTGAGGGGCTCGCAGGGCCTTTCTTCCCGACGGACTCATGGTTGTCATTCCGGCTTCGACAGCAGGTGGCCCATCTTGTCCCTCTTCGCGTCCAAATACTTCTCGTTGTGCTTGTTAGGAGCAACCACGAGAGGGACCTGCTCGACAACCTCGAGGCCATAGCCCTGCAGGCCGGCCAGCTTCTTGGGATTGTTGGTCAACACCCGGAGCTGGCGAACCCCGAGGTCATGCAGGATCTGGGCACCCGTGCCAAACTCGCGCTCGTCGGGTCGGAAGCCCAAGTGCACGTTTGCCTCAACGGTGTCCATGCCCGTGTCCTGCAGAGCGTAGGCGCGCAGCTTGTTGGCGAGGCCGATGCCACGGCCCTCCTGGCTTATGTAGAGCACGATGCCCCGGCCCTCGGCCTGAACGCGCTGCATGGCCACCTGGAGTTGGGCACCGCAGTCGCAGCGCAGCGAACCGAACGCGTCGCCCGTCAGGCATTGGGAGTGCACTCGCACCAGCACCGGCGACTCGATCGGCGGGAATCGCTTGCCCTCCCCAGCCCGCTCGATGCCGACGGTCAGGGCCATGTGGGTTCGGCCGTCAACCAGGCTCTGGTAGGTGTGGCAGTCGAAGATGCCGTGCTGGGTCGGCATGTTGGCCACCGCGACGCGCTCGACGAGCCGTTCGCGACGACGGCGGAACTCGACGAGGTCGGCGATGCAGCCCATCTTGAGGCCGCGACTGCGGCAGAACTCGACCAACTCGGGCACGCGCGCCATCTCGCCATCGGGCTTGGTGATCTCGCAGATCACGCCGGCCGGGCGCAGGCCCGCCAAACGGCACAAGTCGACGATGCCTTCGGTCTGCCCGGTGCGCACGAGCACCCCGCCCTCGCGTGCGCGCAGCGGGAAGATGTGCCCTGGCCGCGCCAGGTGTTCCGGCCTCGCCTCGGGGTCCACCGCGGTCAAGATCGTGTGCGAACGGTCCTTGGCCGACATCCCGGTCGTCACGCCCTGGGCAGCCTCGACACTGACCGTAAAGGCCGTGCCAAATCGCGAGCGGTTGTCGGTGACCATCATGGGCAACTGCAGCTGATCGCAGATCGCCGGGTCCAGGGCCAAGCAGATGAGGCCGCACGCCTCGCGCGACATCTGCGCCACGAGTTCGGGGGTAGCAAACTGCGCGGCAAAGCACAGGTCGCCCTCGTTCTCGCGGTCGGGATCGTCGACGAGCACGATGGGGCGGCCAGCCTGGAGTTCTTCGAGCAGTTCCGGGATCGGTGCGAAGGTCATGCGGTATGCGGTCGGCGTGGCAAGCAGTCTAATGCACCCAGCCGCGTCGGCGACTGTGCAACCTCGGTTGCGGCGGGCAGGTGCATGCCATGGCACCTCCCGAATTGGGCGCAGCTGCCCGAGTTCGCGCGGCTGACGAAGTTTGCGACGGTGGGCCGCTGCAGTGCCGCGTCCCGCGGCAGTCGGAGCCCTGATCGATCGACCGCACCGGGCGTCTCTCGACCGTGCCATGGGCGACACAAGTCCCTGTCGGAGCAGCAGTTGTTTTTTCTTCAGCACCCGCGCCCGGCAGGCCGAAGCCGCTTGCGGCAAGGGCCGGATCGGAAGCAACTGGGAAGGAAGGCAACGGGGATGAAACGTACTCTGCTCGAGGTGTTCTGTGGCCTGGCAGCACTTGTGCTGATGGTCTCGTTCCACCACCAGATTGCCCGGCTCGAGGGGCGTCAACAGGACGTCACCGCCCTCGAACGCAAGGTCGACAAGGCCGTCGCGACCGCCGACAACCTGCAAGACCTTCAGCAGCTGCGCCAGCAGATCCTCGCCCAGACGGAGACGCGCATGGCCAACCTCGAAGCCCAGCTACAGAGTGCCGCAGCGGGCTCCAACCAAGCCAAGGCGATCGCCGAGGAACTGCACCAAGCCAAGAGCGAAGTCGCTTCCTTCCGCAGCCAGATGTCGACCGACTTCGAGCGCACGAAGCAGCTCGTCGACGCCTACATGAGCGAGGTGCGCACCAAGGAGAAGGACGCCGCGTTGCGGCTGTCCGAGACCCAGAACAACATCACCCGCCTCGCCAACCAGATCTACCGCGATCCGACCGAACTGACGCGCACCATGCTGCAGCCGACGGTGCAGTTGAACGGCGACGACACGGTTGGCTCGGGAACCATCGTGTTCTCGGGCGAGAACCAGAAGACCAACAAGACCGAGACCTACGTGCTGACCTCGTACCACGTGGTCCGCAACATCCTCGCCGACACGCCCAAGGCCCAGCACGATGGCTTCGACGTGACCGTCTACCTGCCCGGCGAGCGCCTGATCGTGAAGGGCAAGATGGTGGCCAGTCAGGCGAAGATCGACGCGGCGCTCGTGCAGTTGGCAACCGACCGCAAGCTGCCGTTCGTCGCCAACGTCTTGCCGCACGCGGAAACGGGGCAGGTCAAGGTGTGGGACGCCGTCTGCGCCGTCGGTTGCCCGCTTGGCAACGATCCGGTGCCGAGCCACGGTGAAGTCAGCTCGCTCAAGAACGAACTGAACGGCGCCAACTACTGGATGATCAACGCGCCGACCTACTTCGGAAACAGCGGCGGCGGCATCTACCGCGCCGACACGCGCCAGCTCATCGGCGTGTTCTCGAAGATCTACACGCACGGCAAGGGCACGCCAGTCGTGGTGCCGCACATGGGACTGTGCACGCCGATCGAAGCGATCTACGCGTGGCTCACCGAAGAGAAGTTGGACCACCTGCTGCGCAGCAGTTCGGTGCCGCGCGACGACCTCAGCGCACTCGCGGCTCCGCCGAAGTGACTTCGCCCGGACCGCCGCCAGCTTGCTCGGTGATGTAAGACGAGGACAGCGAGTCCAAGCTGCTGGCGAGCCTGGCCTTCTCCACGCAACGCGGCATCCACGCCGCTGCGCGCGGCTGCAACTACCGTCAGCGCCGCAACCGCCGACTGAGCCGCCGCAGGTCGGCACTGTCCAAACCCGCAGCCCGCGCCCGCGCAACACAATCACGCGCATCGTCATTGCGCCCGAGGTGCCACAGATAGCGCGCCCGCGCCGCATGAAACCTCGGCTCGCGCGGCCGCTCCAACAACGCTTCGTCGACGAGCTCGACGGCGCGCTTGGGATTGCGGCGCCGGTCGAACAGTTCGGCCATCTCGAGCAATACATCGGGCTGGTCGGGCGCGATCTCGAGCGCCATCGCCAGCAGATCGAGCGCTTCGTCGCCTTCGCCCATGCGGCGTTTGGCCACGGCCGAGAAGAACAGCGCGGGCCAGAACTCGGGCTGCAGGTGCAACCACAACTGGAACTCAGCCAACGACGGCCGCGGGTTGCGGCCCCTCTGCGCCCGATCGGTGGCCTTGGCGAAGCGCGCTTCGAAGTCGGCGACGTCGAGCGTCAACAGCGCGCGCACCGCGCGATCGCGCGTGTCGAAGTCGACCAGCGTGCGCAGGCCTGCCGCCAGCTCGACGCGCGCGTCGCGGCGTTGGCCGCAGGCGGCGAGGCACAGACCGAGGTAGACGCGGTCTTCGCCGACCAGCAGGGCCTTCAAAGCCAAAAGCGAGGTCTCTACTTCAGGCGGCGGCGTGCGCGCATTCATCTGCGCCTGCAGACACTCGAGCAACACCCCGGCCCCGCTGTCATTCCATTCGCCAGCGCGCACCGTGCGCTCGCGCAGGCGCCGCAGGCCGCGCACGACGAACTGCCACGCGTCTTGTTCGCGCTTCTCGGCGAAGGCCAGTTGCGCCAGGTGCGAGAAGAAGTCCGGGTGACCGTCGACTTCCAGACCCTTCTGCCAGAGATCGCGCGCGCCGCCGTGGTCGCCGCGCCTCGCCAGCAGGATGCCGAGGCTCTCGAGGCCGCGCGGCGGCGGCGGATCGAGGTGCGTCGCATGCTCGAGCCAGGCGAAGGCGCGCTGGTCCTCGCCCATGTCCGACAACTGTTCGGCCACAGCGACACAGGCATCACCGTCAAACGGCTGCGCCGTGTAGCAGCGATCGAGGAACTGCCGCACGACCTCCTGATCGAGCCGCGCGCCGTCGAGCGCGATCGCCATCGTTGCATTGGCGACGCGCAGTGCTAGCCCGAACGAAGGGTCCAGCGCCAGTGCGTCAGCGAACGGCCGGATCAACGCTTCGCGATCGTCGGGCACGGCGATCTCGAGGTCGCCGCTCAACAACATGGCGTTGTCGAGCCCCTGCAGGAAGTGGCGGAACGCGAGCCCGTTGTTGGTCAACAAGCCGCGCGGCGGTTCGTGGTACTCGACGTCGAGCAAACGCGCGAGATGCCGCGTCAAGCGCAACAGGCCCGGCACTGGATCCTGCAGCGACACGACGCCGCCGACCTTCTCGGTCAAGAACTCGTCGCCGTCCTCGTCGCGGAAGACATGGAACTCGATGCGCAGCCCGCCCTCGACGGGCACGATCTCGCCCGTCACCACAGCCTGCACGTCGAGCCGCGGCGGCAGGAAGTCGAACGCCTCGTCGCGCTCGATCGGCGATTCCATCTGCACCCACGTGGCGGGCCCCTCGTCGAGCGTCGTCTGCAGTTCGAGCATCGCCGTCGGCCCAATCTGCCCTTCGTTGAGCACCTGGTGCACGAAGTCGGGAATGCGCCGCGCGAACACGCCGGGGTCGAATCCGTTCCAGCCTTCGCCGGCGACGTAGGCCAGCGGCAGGAACATCACCTCCGGATCTTCGAGTTCGTCGCGAGAGTCGGGTTGCTCAGTCATGCTCGGGTCGAGGTGCGGGTCGGCTCAGAGAGTGAGAAACAATCGGTTTCGAACTCTCCGCGTGGCCGCGAATGCGGCCACAGAGAGCAATCTGAGAGCCTGTACGCTGGATTCTTTCACAGGCTCTCAGCCAGGCGGCCAACCGAAGGGGCGGCCAGCCATCACGTGAATGTGGAGGTGGAAGACGGATTGGCCAGCGCCAGCACCGCTGTTGATGACGAGGCGGAAGCCCTGGTCGGCGCCGAGTTGTTTGCCGAGCGAGGCGGCAGTCACCATGAGGTGACCCAGCAGCCCGGCGTCGCTGGCGTTGGCTTCGGCGAGCGAAGCGATCGGTCGCCTGGGAATGACGAGAACGTGCGAAGGAGCTTGCGGGGTCCCGTCGCGGAAGGCGACGCAGTGTTCGTCCTCGTGCAGGAACTGCGCCGGAATCTCACGGCGCAAGATGCGGGCGAACACGTTGTTCGGGTCGTAGGCCAACGGCTGGAACTCGGTGTCGACGTTGGGGCGTCGACGGGACCGAGAGTAGGGCCATCCGGCCCGGCCTCAAGCCCCTTCCCCGGCGAAGAACTACCGAACCTCGGGCCCACGACCGCGGGCGGCAAGGGAGCGGCAAGGGCCCCGGGCGGCCCAATCCACCGGGCGTCATGCAGAACGACCGTTCGCAGTCGGCAGGCGCGCCAGCTACGTTCCCCCGCATGCCGCTCCGCATCCGCCCGTTCACGGTCGCCATCGCCGGCGGTTCGGGCAGCGGCAAGACGTCGCTGACGCGCGCCCTCGTCGCAACACTCGGCGCCGACCGCTGCTCGGTACTGGACCACGACTCCTACTACTTCGACCTGTCGCACCTGCCGCCGGCCGTGCGCGCCGAAGCAAACTTCGACCATCCCGAGAGTCTCGACAGCCACCTGCTGGCCGGCCACCTCGAGAACCTGCGCGCCGGCATTGCGGTCGAACGCCCGAGCTACGACTTCGCCACGCACACGCGTCGGCGCGATGCAACGCGCATCGAGCCGCGGCCGATCATTCTCTGCGAAGGCATCCTGCTGCTGGCCGTGCCAGAGTTGCGGTCCGCCTTCGACCTGCGGGTGTTCGTCGACACGCCTGCTGACGTGCGCGCACTGCGCCGAGTGCGGCGCGACATCGTCGAGCGCGGCCGCACGGTGGAGTCGGTCGTGCAGCAGTACCTCGAGTCGGTGCGACCGATGCACGAACGCTTCGTCGAGCCGGCGCGCGCGACGGCGGATCTCGTGCTCGGTTGGCAACACACGCCAGCGGAATGGGCGGCGACGGTCACGGCCACGCTGCGCGGGCGGCTGGCGGGTGCGCCGGGGTCGTCGGGCGGGGTCGATCGAAACGCCCGCGCCTTGGAGTTCTGCACCCGCGACGTCCGGCAGAGCGCCGAGTAGATGTCGCATGGGCCCTTCGGCGTCACGATCGGTAATGTTCGCGGTCGCGTGCTACCTCGCGCCACGACGATTCCGGCCGGCTGGTTCCTGATGGGCTGCAACAACGGTCAGCCCGACGAGCGCCCAGTGCACCGCGTCTGGCTCGACGCATTCGCCATCGCCGTCTGTCCCGTCACCAACGAGGACTACGCACGCTTCGTCGCCGCGACCGGCCACCGGCCACCGCCAGCGTGGACTGACGCTCGATTCGTCGATGCCGAGCAACCCGTGGTGACAGTCAGCTGGTTCGAGGCCATTGCCTACAGCCAGTGGCTCTGTGACGTCAGCGGCAGCGACTGGCGCCTGCCAACCGAGGCTGAGCGGGAGAAGGCGGCACTCGGTGGTATCGAAGGTGCTCGCTACCCAGGGGGTGATGCGCTACCGGCGCCCGACGACGCGACGTTGGATCGACCCGGCCATGTCGGCTTGGATCGCGCGAACGGCTACGGGCTGCACAACATGGGCGACCTCGTGCACGAGTGGTGCAGCGACTGGTACGGAGCGACAGCCTATGCGCTGCCGCCAACGCACAACCCAACCGGGCCCGCGAACGGCACTCGCCGGGTTTCGCGCGGCGGTTCCTGGCGGCATCAGGTGCCGGTTTCGCGATGTGCCGCACGCAGCAGCCTGCCGCCGGCATCGACCTACGCGGACTACGGCTTCCGCGTCGTGCGCGGGCTCGCGGGCGATCGCTGAGCATCGGCTCGCTCGCTCCTGCCAACCGGAGCGCACA
>JBDSBS010000290.1:0-12194 GCA_039921435.1 Planctomycetota bacterium
CGAAGGTCTCCTTGGCCAGGCGCGCCCGCGCCGTCTCGAGTCGCTTCATCGCGCTCGCGAAGTCCAGCAGCACGATCGCATTCGGCTTGTCGAGAGCGCGCATGAAGACGATGCCCAGGTGCCGCCGCGGGCCCACGACATCGAGCACCGCTTGGCGACTCTTCTGCAGTTCCGCCGTCAGGTCGGCGGTGGGAAACATGGTGAGGGCCAGCTTGTCGAGCAGGACCTGGGCGCGGAACACGCGCTGTTGGCGAAGGGCTTCGACGGTGAGCCCCTCGGCCTTGAGAATCTGTTCGAGCGACACGCCGCGGTAGCGTGGTTCGGTGGCGGCGTCGGCGCGGCGGCGTTCGATCGCGGCGTCGAGGTCCTCGTTGCCGACCTGCACGCCCCTCTGGCGACCGAGCGCTTCGATGGACTGCAGGTAGACCACCTGCCGCACGAAGCGGTCGCGTTCGTGGTCTTCGCTCGTGCTCAGCAGCAGGAAGCCGAGGTCGATCAGCGGCACGTCGCTGTCGACGACGCGCACCGCGGTGCCCGCCGGCAGCTCGTCGGGATCGATGACCACCTTGTTCTTGCGCCGCTCCTCTTGCAGCCACAGCTTGAGCATGTCGGCGCTGACCGATTCCTTGGCGCCCATCGCCAGTTCGCGGCGCACCAGGCGTTCCTGCGCCAGTTGCACGGCGAGGAAGTCGAACAGTTGGGCCATACCCGCATTGCGCACCGCGGGGAACTCTTCGGGGCGGCGACCGGCGGCGCGCAACTGCCGCTGCAGTTCCTCCCATGCGGCGTGTACCTCGGCCTCGGTCGGCATGAGACCGAGCTTGGCCGCGGCGCGCCGTGTCAACATGGTGTCGACGAGCACGTCGCAGGCCTGCTGCCCGCGATCGCGGCGGCGCAGGTGGAAGGCCATCTCGAGTGCGACGTCGGTCTTCGTCACGGAGCTCGGCTTGCCTTCGAGTTGGAACCGTGCGAGCACATCGCTCGGGTCCTGCGGGCCCGTTGGCGGTGCCACACCGATGGAGTGGGTTGCGGCGAGCAGGGCGATCGTGAGCGGGGCGAGCAGGTTCATCGGGCGGAGGAAGATAGCAGATCAGCGGCTAGCCGAAGCGCCCTTCGATGTAGTCGGCGGTTTCCTGTTTCTGGGGCGACACGAACATGGTCTCCGTGCGTGTGTGTTCCACCACGCGGCCCATGAGCATGAACACGCACTCTTCGCTCGCGCGCCGGGCCTGCGCCATGTTGTGCGTGACGATGAGGATCGAGTAACTCCCGCGCAGATCCCAGATCAAGTCCTCGACGGCGGCCGTGGCCTGGGCATCGAGCGCGGAGCACGGCTCGTCCATGAGCAGCACGGTGGGCTTGGTCGGCAACAGGCGCGCGATGCACAGTTTCTGCTGCTCTTCGAGCGACAGGTGGATGGCGCGCGCATGCAGGCGGTCCTTGACGCGGTCCCACAGCAGGACCTCGCGCAGCGCGGACTCGACCATCGCGTCCTCATCGGCGCGGCTCGTTCGGGTCTCGCGGTGCAAGCGGTGGCCAAAGAGCACGTTGTCGCGGATCGATAGCGGCAGCGGATTCGGGCGTTGGAAGACCATGCCGACATGGCGCCGCACCTGGATGCGCGATGCGTTCTCATCGTAGATGTCCAGACCCAGAACCTTGATCGTGCCAGTCGTCGTCACGTAGCCGAGCCGCTCGTTGATGCGGTTGCAGGACCGCAGCAGCGTCGACTTGCCGCAGCCGGACGGACCGATGAGCGCGGTGACGATGCCGGCCTTGACCTCGAGGGCGACCTCGTAAAGCGCTTGGAACTTGCCGTACCAGAGGTTGAGGTCGAGCACTTCGATGGCCAGCGTCACAGGCGTGGTCGGTGGCGCCTTGGCGACGGCGGTGCCGGCCGGGCGATGCGGTGGGCCAACCGGCGTGCCCGTCTGCGTTCCGGGGTTTGCGGATGTATCAGCCAAAGCGTCCCTCCAGATAGTCGGCAGTGCGCTGGTCCTCGACGTTGCCCGCGAACAGGTCCTCGGTTCGCGCAATCTCGATGCAGCGGCCGGCAAGGAAGAACGCGGTGCGGTCGGCGAGTCGTCGAGCTTGTTGCACGAGGTTGGTCACCAGCACGATCGTCAACTCCGAACGCAGCTCCTTGAGCACTTCCTCGATGCGCATCGTCGTCACGGGGTCGACGGCGATCGAGAACTCGTCGAGCAACAGCAGCTGGGGATCCTGCGACAGCGCGCGCGCGATCGTCAGGCGCTGCTGCTGGCCACCGCTCAGCAGCGAGCCGAGGTTGCGCAGGCGGTCCTTGACCTCGTCCCAGAGCGCGGCGCGGCGCAGGCAGCGTTCGACGATCTCGTCGAGCTGCGACCTCTTGCGCTTGCCGGCCAGGCGCGGCGCCAGCGCCACGTTGTCGTAGATCGACAGGGGTAGGCCTACCGGCAGCGGGAACACGACGCCAATGTGGCGGCGCAGCGCGTAGAGGTTGCGGATCTCGCGCACGTTGCGACCGGCGAACGTGATGTCGCCCTCGACCTTCATGTGCGGCAGGAACTCGTCCATGCGGTTCAAGGCGCGCAGGAACGAGGTCTTGCCCGAGTTCGCCGGCCCGATGATGCCGAAGATCTCGTTGGTCCGCACCTCGAGGTCGACGCCCTGGAGAGCGACCTTCTCGTCGTACTGGATGGACAATCCGCGCACGGAGATCAGGGGTGCTGGGCTCGGTGGCAACGTGCGTGCCCCCGTTGCTGTCGACGATGCCTGGCTCACCACTTCTTCCTGCCACGCAGGCGCATGCGAAAGCCGATTGCGACCGCGTTCATGGCGAGCACGACCAGGATGAGTGTCAGGGCCACCGCGAACGGCAGGTGCTTGTGGGCGGCATCGAGGTTGACCTGGGTGGAGACGTTGTAGAGGTGCAACGACAGCGCCATCGTCTGGTCGAACATGCTCTGCGGCAGGAACGGCACGAAGAACGCGGCGCCCGTGAACATGATGGGGGCGGTTTCGCCGACAGCGCGCGAGACCACGAGGATCACACCTGTGAGGATGCCGCTGCCCGAGTTGGGTAGTACGAGGCGCCAGATCGTCTGCCAACGTGTGGCACCGAGGCTCCAGCAGGCGTCGCGGAACGAGCGCGGCACGGCTTGCAGCGACTCGCGCGTCGCGACGATGACGACCGGCAGCGTCATGACTGCCAGCGTGCAACTGGCCGCCAGGATCGACGTGCCGAACCGCAGGAAGTAGACGAACGCGCCCACTCCGAACAGCGCGTGCACGATCGACGGCACGCCGGCGAGGTTGACGATCGCCAGGTTGATGGTGCGCGTCAGCGTCGTGTCGCGGGCGTATTCGCTGAGGTAGATCGCGGCGGCGACACCGAGCGGCACGGCGAGCACCAGGGCACCGGCCGTCAGCCAGACCGTGCCGACCAGGGCCGGGAAGATGCCGCCGTCGGTCATGCCGTTGCGCGGCATTTCGAAGAAGAACTCGAGCGTCAGCGCGCCGCCACCCTGGTACGTCAAGGTGCCGAGGATCGCGAGCACCGGCAGGATCAGCAGCACGGTCATCGCCAAGAAGAGCCAACGCACGCCCTTCTGAATGCCGAGGCTGCGCCCTTCGTGGGCAGTGGCCGCGAAGCCGGGGTGCGCGGCCGCGCCGGTCGCTGGGGTCGATGACGTCATGCGCGGTGCCTCGAGCCCCGCACGATGCGGTCGGCCAACAGGTTGATCACGAAGGTGATCAAGAAGAGCAACATGCCGAGCGTGAACAGCACCTGGTAGTGGTCGCTGCCCGTGCTTGTCTCGCCGAGTTCGGCGGCGATGGTGGCGGTTAGGGCGCGCACCGGATCACACAGGCTCGTCGGCAGCTTGATGGCGTGGCCGCTGGCCATGAGCACGGCCATGGTCTCGCCAACCGCGCGTCCGACACCGAGCAGCACGGCGGCCGAGAGACCCGGGCGGGCGTGGGGCAGCACGACGCGCCACACCACCTGCCAGCGCGTGGCGCCGAGTGCTTCGGCGGCTTCGCGATAGGCTTCGGGCACGGCCTTGAGCGCGTCCTCGGCGATGGTGGTCATGATCGGCGCCGCCATCAGGCCGAGGATGATCGCGGCGTTGAGTAGGTTGGTGCCGACGCCCGACGCGGGGTTGACGTAGTGCTGGATCAGCGGGCTCAGCAGGTGCAGGCCGATGACGCCCCAGACGACCGAGGGCACCGCTGCGAGCAGTTCGATGAGGATCTTGAGCCACTCTCGCACCCGACCCTGCGCGAACTCGCCGATGTAGATGGCGGCCCCGAACGAGAACGGCACCGCGATCACCATCGCGACCGCCGTGATCGACAGCGTTCCGACGATGAGTGCCAGCGCCCCGTACGTCGGCGGGTGGCCGGTCGGGCGCCACGCGATGGACGTGAAGAACTCGACCCAGTCGAGTCGTTGGAACGTGAACTCGAGTCCCTGAGCCGTGATGAAGACGAAGATGGAAGCGATGAAGATGATCGCCGAGATGCCGCCCGTGAAGACGAGCATGCGGGCCGCCCAGTCGACCCACCACGAGGCGTCGCGGCGGTCGAGTTCCGCTGAGAGGGTGTGCGAGGTGGTCTCTGGATGCGAGGCCATGGTCAGCTCGCCTGTTCGCCGCGCAACTGCTCGAGCAGCTCGCGCACGCGCGGCGTCAGCTCGCGGTAGACGGCTTCGGGGCCGGCGCTGGCGTCGATGTCCCAGGCCAGCACGGTGGTGTGGAAGGGCACCTTGACGAGCCGTTCTCGGGTGTCGCGCGCGAGGCCGACGATGAGCTGGTATTCGTCGAGTTGGTCCTGCAGGGCAACGAGCGACGTCGGCCAGGCCTTGCTGAGGTCCATGCCGACGGTCGGGCCAAACCGCTGGTAGGCCGGATCGATCTCTTCGGCGGGCGACCAGCCGGCACTGCGGTAGCGGCCGCTCTGCGGGAATGCCTTGCGCGTGAAGTGCTCGGCAAGTTGGCTCGGGCCATTGTTGGCGGCATCGACGAAGAGGATGTGGAACGTCTTCTCGCCCTTCGTCTTGCCGGTCGCGACGAAGCTCGTCTCCTCGCAGATGTTCTTGGCCTGGTGGATCACGCGCTCCAAGCGGTTGAACGTCGCCATCAGCGAGAACAGGTCGTTGATGGGGCGGCTGTGGGCTTCGCCTTCCTTGACGAGGTCGGCGAACACCCTGTCGAAGTACTGCGCGAACTGGGCCGCCGCCGACAGCGTTGCCTGAGCCAGGCTGACGTCGCGCTGCTGGAAGCTGCGCAGCGAGTCGTTGAGCATGCGCCGCGCGTGCTCCGACATCATCTCGACGTCGCGGCCGACGAGGGCCGGCGGCTGCGTCGACAACTGCGCGACCGTGCGCGAGATCGTGGCGGCGTAGTCGCCGATGCGTTCGAGCGCGATGCTGAGCCGCATGACGGCTGAGACGTAGCGCAGGTGGCCCGCACTCGGCAGGTGCCTGGCGACGAAGGCGTGGCACAAGCGGTCGAGTTCGCGCGTCTGGCGGTTGATCGTGTAGTCGCCGATCACGGTCGCCGCCGCCAGATCCTTGTCGAGTTTCATGACCGAGGTGACCGCGTCGTCGATGGCCTTGGTGATGGCCAGGCCGACGATGCCGACGAGGTCCTTGATCCAGGCCAAGTCCTTTTGGAGACGTTCTTCGTAGTGCGTCATCGAGAAGCCTGCGGTGGCAGCAGAGAGGCGTTCGGCCGCCGAGGGGGAGAGGTTCCTCGGCGCGAGCGTGGGGGGGAGACTCTCACCGCCAGGCGGCGGCGCTGCAACTCCGTACGTGTCGCCGGTCGTGGCGCTCCCGTGCCTGGCTCTTGCGCCGCCTGGCTACAGCTTGCGCAGCGGAGGGTAGCCGAGGTCCATGAGGATGCGCTGGCCGTCGTCGTGCTTGATCCATTCGAGGTAGTCCTTCGCAGCGCCCTGTGGCTCGCCGCTCGTGTACATGAACAGCGGGCGCGAGATCGGGTAGGTCTTGTCGAGCACGGTGTCGATCGAGGGTGCTATGGGTGTTTGCTCTGGCATGCCGCTGACCGGCAGCATCCTCACATCGACGCCCTTGCCGTAGGCCAGGCCGCTGTAGCCGATCGCCGAAGGCGTCCTGACGACCTGGTCGACCACGTCCTTGCTGCCGTTCATGTCGAGCGTGCCGAGACGGAAGTTCGCCTTCTTCCCACCGAGCACGCTCTCCTTGAAGTACTCGTAGGTGCCGCTGTTGGCCTGGCGCGAGATGACGACGATGTTGTCCCTGCCTTCGAGCATCTTGACGCCGAGCTGGGACCACTTCGTGATGGTGCCGCCGTCGACGTAGATCTGCTTGAGCTGCTCCATCGTGATCGAGGCCAGCGGGTTGTCCTTGTGCACGAAGATGGCGATGCCGTCGTAGCCGACGTGGTGCTTGACCGGAGTGTGGTTGTGGGCCTTGGCCTGGGCGATCTCATCGGCCGACATCTCGCGGCTGCAGTTGGCGAGGTCGACCGTGCCGTTGATGATGCCGGCGACGCCGACGCTGCTGCCGCCGCCGGTCACGGAGACGCCGATATCGGACCTGGCCTGGTGGAACTTCTCAGCCCAGACCTGGGCCACTTCGAGCATCGTGTCGGAGCCCTTGTTCTGCAGCACGGTGCGATTCGACTTGCCGCAGGCGGTGGCCGTCGCGGCGATCGCGAGCCAGAAGGGGGCGAGCCAGAAGGAGGCGAGCCAGAAGGAGGCGAGCAGGGTGGATTTGGACATGATGGTTTCTCTCGGGAACGGGTTGACGGCGAGCAGCATGTGAAGGCCAGATCAAGGCGTGTCGAGGGTATTGTGAAGTGACGGTGAAGATGCACCGTCCGCGGATGCGGTCGCGGGCGCTGCCAGGGGCGGCAGTCCGTCGGCCCCCGAGACTTCGCCCGGCGGCCGGTGCCGGAACCGGCGGCTTTGCCAGAACCACTGTTCGGGTGCTTCGACGACGGCTTGGGTCAGAGCCGCGTTGATGCGCGTCGTGATGGCGATGAGGTCGCGGTCGCGGTCGTCGGTCGCGGTGTGCCGGATCACGTCGAAGACGCGCAGCCGGTAGCGCATCCGGCCCGTGCGCAGCACGGCGACCACGGCAATCGGCGCGCCCGAAGTCAGGTGCAGCAGAGCGGGCGTTGCCACGGTGCGCGCGGGGGTGCCGAGGAACGGCGCCACGACGGAGCTGTGCTTGCCGCCGCCGTCGCTGAGCAGGCCGATGACCTTCTTCTCGGCGAGCAGCTTCTTGAGTGTCCACATGACGTTCTTGCGGGCGACGACGGTCTGGCCGGTGCCCGAGCGCAGCTTTGCGATGAGGCGGTTGAGCGCCGGCAGCGGACTCGGCCGGAACACCGAATGCAGCGGTAGGCCGAGCAAGCCTGCGGCGTAGCCGGAGACGTCCCAGACGCCCATGTGCCCCGTCGCGAAGATGAGGCCCTTGCCCTCGGCGTACAATGACGCGAGGCGCCCGTACTCGCTCATGTCGCAGTGTTGCTGCAGGTTCCTTGCGTGCAGGTGGCGCATGCGGCAGAAATCGATCAGTAACCAGGCGATGTGCCGCGACCACCGCCACAGGTGATGCCGGGGCGGCGTCGGGCCCAGCGGCGAACCCGCGCGGAAGGCGATGGCGAGGTTGCGCCAGTAGCCCTTGCTGCGTTTCCCGCGCGGGTCGTGGCAGCGCCACCACAGGTACCACGGCACTGCGAGCAGATCGCCGATCGCGTACGCGAGCCAAGTCGGCAAAGCACCGGTGGTCCAGATCGTGGCGGCCAGCAGGCCGACAACGAGCCGTTGCCACAGAGCCTCGCGCGTTGCCAAGGGTGGATCGCTGTCTTCGTCGCTGCTCATCCGTGACGGCTCATACGTTCGGCGCAGCAGCATCACCGCTCTTGGGCAGGCGGACCATAGCCAAGCAACCGAGACCGATCGCCAGTTGCAGGCTCTGCGCCAACATGCCCGCCTTGACGCCGTGGTGGTCGGCGACGAGGCCGTAGATGGCGCCGCCCAACACCGACAGCTTTGTGGTGATGCCGTAGAGACCGAAGAACTCGCCCGTGCGGTCGCGCGGGGCCAGCACCAGCACGACCTTGCGGCCTGCGGTCCAGATGCCGGCGAGGCCGAACGAGCCCAGCGTGACGAGGGTCAGCAGGTAGCCCACGGTGCTGGTGCCGCCGAACCAGGCTCCGCCAACCAACGCGCCAAACAGGGCCACCGCGCTGGCGCGCATGACGCGGAGCGGTGCTCGGTCGGTGAGCCAGCCGAGCGCGATGCCGAACACCAGCGCGAGCACGTTCAGCGCGAGCCCCATGATGAGCAGCAGTTTGTCGAGGCCGGGCCGGCCCTCGAGCTGCAGGCCGAACAGCGACAGGCTCCCGGCTTGGGCGGCCGGTTCGAAGACCTTCGTGGTGAAGTCGGCGAAGAAGAACACCGCGGTGTTGAGCACGTCGACGAGGCAGAAGTTGCCGAGCAGGAACCACAGCAGAGCGCGCTGGCGCGGCAACTCGCGCAGCGTTGTGCGCGTCGTGCGGAACGCGGCCCGCATGGCATCCCGCGCGCTGCCCGGCCGCGCCGGCCTCGGGTCGCGCACCCAGAGCAGGCACGGCAACGCCGTGACCAGGAACAGCGCCGCAGCGATGGCGAACGTCCACCGGCGTTCGATCGGCAGCGGCATGATCACGGCCAGCACGACGATCGTTCCGAAGTAGCCGAGCCCGACCCCGATCCCGCTGACGAAGCCCGTGCGTTGTTCCGTCGCGACGGCTGGCAACAGCGAGTTGTAGAACAGCAAGCTGACGTTGTAGGCGAGGTTGGCGGTGAAGAAGCAGCCGATGATCCAAGCACCACCGAGGTCGAAGCTCCATGCCGCCATGGCGCCGATGCACGCCAGCGTCGCGAGCGTCAGATAGCCGCGCGTGCGCGCCGTGTGGTCGCACAGTGCACCGAGCAGCGGCACCAGCAGTCCCGCCAGCACCATCGACGCAAGCTGCGTGAACCCAAGCGCCGTGCGGCCACCGAGCGCCTCGACCGCCCACGGCGTGAACAGGAACGTGAGTGTCGCCGCATAGACTGTGTTGGCGAGATCGTAGAGCACCCAGGCGGAGGTGCGCAGCCTTGCCCCGCGGCGGTCGAACTCGGGACTGACGAACTCGGCGCTGGGTATCGGGGCTTCGGCCACCGACTGAGTGTGCCGCGGCGCCCGTTCGCGGTGCACGGCCGCGCCGGAAAAAGCTCGCGCGGCCGGGCAGCGACCGGCAGGATCGCGCCATGAATGTAAATGAACTGATGAGCCGCGAGCCGCGCGCGGTGCGCATTGTGGATCGGCTCGACGCCGCAGCTCGAGTCCTGTGGGAGCACGATTGTGGCATCGCGCCCGTGGTCGATGGCGACAACATGCTGGTCGGTGTGCTCACCGACCGCGACGTTTGCATGGCCGCCTACACGCAGGGGCGCCCCATCTACGAGATCCCGATCGCGGCCGTGATGGCGCGTTCGGTGCGCACGTGCCGGCCCGACGATTCGATTGCGTCGGCGTTCACTGCCATGCAGCAAGCCCAGGTGCACCGTTTGCCCGTCGTCGACGCGCGCGGCGTGTTGCTCGGCATTTTGTCGACCAATGACCTCGTGCGGGCGGCGCAGAACCGTCCGGCGGCTGTCGATGGGCAGAATGTGCTGCGCTTGCTGGCGGCCATCGGCGCGCCGCGCCGGGCTTCGGCGCCAAACGCGGTGCGCGCGACCATTGCCGCGCCTGCCGCGAAGCCAACCGCCGTACCAGCAGCGGTCACAGTGTCGCCGCCCGCTGCGAAGGTGACCGCATCCGCACCCGCGCCGATCGCGCGCCCGTCCGCACCCGCGGCACCCGCGGCACCCGCGGCACCCGCGCCGATCGCCCGCGCGCCTTCAAAGGCGGCCGCCGCCCCGATTCAGCCACAGGCCCAATCGGCAACGGCCAAGTCTTCCCCAGTCAAGAACGCCAAGGGCAAGGCCAAGCCGAAGGGTCGCAAGGCCTGACCGGCGGCTTGCGCCGGCCATGCCCTCCTTGACCAGGAATGCCACGACCTTCACGCTGACGCGCGCGTCCGAACACGGCGCGTTGCTGCGGCTGGCGGGGCACCTGTCGCTCGACGAAGGGCCCGCACTCTGGCGGCAGTTGGAGACGACCCTGCGCGAGTTGGGCAACGTCGAGGTCGAGGTCGACGTGGCGGCGGTCGAGAGCCTGGACGGCGGTGCCGCGGCCCTGCTAGCCGCCGTTGCCGCCAACCACCAGGAACGCGGCGGCAGCGTGGTGTTCACCGGCGCGCGCCGCGAGACGGAGCGCTTGCTCGCGCTCTACGACTGCGCACGCGGCGCCCCGTGCGACCGCTCGGCGCCGCGGCAACCTGGAGTGCTCAGCGACATCGGCTCGTCCGCCGTCTCGGCCGTCGAGACGACGCTGGCGATCCTCGCCTTCGTGGGCGACCTCGTTGTCGGCGTCGTGCAGGCCGTGCGACGGCCGCGCACCGTACACTTCAGCGAACTCGGTTCGCTGATCGAACGCGCCGGCGCCGACGGCATCCCGATCGTGCTGCTCATCAACTTCCTGATCGGCGCGATCCTCGGCCTGCAGGGCGCCATCCAGCTGCACCGTTTCGGCGGCGAAATCTTCCTCGCCAACCTCGTCGGGCTGTCGGTGGTGCGCGAACTGGGTCCGTTGATGACCGCGATCCTCGTCACGGGGCGTTCGGGTGCCGCCTACGCTGCCGAACTCGGCACGATGACGGTCAACGAGGAGATCGATGCGCTGCGCACGCTGGGCCAGGACCCGCAGCGCTTCCTGGTCTTCCCGCGCGTGATCGCCCTCGCCGTTGTGCTGCCCGTGTTGACCGTGCTCGGCTGTGTGGTCGGCTCGCTCGGTGGGCTCGCCATCGCCGTCTTCTATCTGGACCAACCGAGTGTGGTCTACCTGCAGGCGCTGCAGCGTGCCGTCACGCTCGGCGACGTCGCCACGGGCCTGCTCAAGAGCGTGGCCTTCGCCGTCGCGATCGCGCTGATCGCCTGCCAGCGCGGCTTGTCGACGCGCGGAGGTGCCTCCGGGGTCGGTCGATCGACGACGTCGGCCGTCGTCGTCGTGCTTTTCATGCTGGTCGCTCTCGACGCGATCTTCACGTGGGTCTTCTCGCTGCTCGGGTGGTGAATGGCGAAGGTCCTACAAGTGCGTGACCTGGCGATCGGCTACGGCGGCGAGGTGCTGCTCGACGAGATCTCGTTCGACGTGCAGCGCGGCGAGGTGTGTGCCATTCTCGGCGGTTCGGGTTGCGGCAAGTCGACGCTGCTGCGCACGCTGATCGGGCTGCAGCCGCCGCTGCACGGCCGCGTGAACTTCACGGGTATCGGCCCGCCGGCGCGGGCCATGACGCCGCCTGCGTTTGGCGTGTTGTTCCAGTCGTCGGCGCTGTTCGGCTCGTCGACGCTGCTGCAGAACGTGCTGCTGCCGCTGCGCAAGTGGACCGACCTGCCCGAAGAAGCGGCGGTGGCGGTCGCGATGGGGCGCTTGCGTCTGGTCGGGCTCGAGCAGTTTGCGCACCACGAGCCGGCCGAGGTGTCGGGCGGCATGCGCAAGCGCGCCGGCATCGCCCGGGCGCTGGCGCTCGATCCGCCGATCCTGTTCTTCGACGAGCCTTCGGCGGGCCTCGATCCGGTCACGTCGGCCGACCTCGACGAATTGATCGTGACGCTCTCGCGCACGCTGCGGGTTACCATCGTGATGGTGACCCACGAACTGCCAAGCATCATGCGTACGGCCGACCAGTGTATCATGCTCGACCGCGCGGCCGGTGGCGTCATCGCGCGCGGTGCACCGCGCGAACTCGCCGAACGTTCGACCGACGTGCGCGTGTTGGCCTTCTTTCGCAGGCAGCCGCTGGCGAGGAAACCGTGACGGCACCCGCCAATCGATGGAAGCTGGGCCTGTTCGTGGTCGGCGGCAGTGCGGCGATGCTGACCGGGCTGACCTGGCTGGGCATGCGCCAACTGCGGCGGGCGTACCACACTTCGTACGCCTACTTCGATGAGGCGCTGACGGGCCTCGAGGAAGGATCGCCCGTCAAGTTCCGCGGCGTGCCGATCGGCGTCGTGCAGGAGATCCACGTCGCTTCCGACAAGAAGCACCTCTACGTGCAGGCAGCGCTCTACGACGCCTACCTGCGCGATCTCGG
>JBDSBS010000291.1:0-7501 GCA_039921435.1 Planctomycetota bacterium
GCAGCGCGCCACTTTTTTGCGTCCACTCGGTGAGGAACGGCTGCACGGCCTCGAGCCGCACGAACAGCTGCTGGCTCGGACGAAGTTCTGGTGTGGCGCCGGAGTGCACGCTGCGTGGGTTCTTCAGCTCGGTCGCCGCGTAGGTGGCGCCGCACACTTCGCAGCTGTCGCCGTACTGGTCCTTCGCTCCGCAGCGCGGGCACTCGCCCATGACGAAGCGATCGGCGAGGAAGGTCTTCTGCGCCGGATCGAAGAGGCGCTCGACCGTGCGTTCGACGACCATGCCGGCCTTGCGCAGAGCCGCCCAGATGCCCTTGCAGACCTCGTAGTTGGCGCTGCTGTTGGTCGAACCGTAGTGGTCGAACGACACGCCGAAGGCGGCGAAGTCGCGCTGGTGCCCGATTGCCATGTCGGCGATCAAGGCCTCGGGCGTGCGCCCTTCCTTCTGAGCGCGGATCATGATCGCTGCACCGTGCGTGTCGTCGGCGCACACGTAGGCGACCTTGTGGCCGCGCAGGCGCTGGAAGCGCACGAAGAAGTCGGTCTGCAGGTACTCGACGAGGTGACCCAAGTGGATCGGACCGTTCGCGTACGGCAGTGCGCTGGTGACCAGGATCTGGCGTTGCATCGTGGCGCAGAGGCTAGCCATGCGGTGCGGGTCATTCACGCCGCCGCTCGTTTCTCGGTGCTTCCGGCGGCCGACATCGGCCGACATCGGGGGGAGCGGCGAAGCGGTCTTGCGACTGCATCCGCCGATCGAGACCCGGCGTAGCGCCTCACACGGCACTCACACGGTCGGATTGCTTTCTTTGGCCGTCGAGGTCGTCTATCGTCTTTCGCCTCGCGCGCAGCCGCCACGCACACGCCGCCACGCACACAATGAGCGATCCATACAAGGCACTCGACTTCTTCGACGTCGACGAACTCTACTCCGACGAAGAGCGCATGATCCGCGACACCCTGCGTTCTTGGGTGTCCGCGCGCTTCCTGCCCGTGATCGAGGAGCACAATCGCGCCGCGACCTTCCCTACGGACCTGATCCCCGAGCTCGGCGATATGGGCGTGTTTGGGGCCAGCCTCACTGGCTACGGCTGTGCGGGCCTGTCGCCGATCGCCAGCGGCCTGATGTGCCAAGAACTCGAGCGCGGCGATTCGGGCCTGCGCTCGTTCGTGTCGGTGCAGGGTTCGCTGTGCATGTTCCCGATCTGGGCGTTTGGCAGTGAAGAGCAGAAGAAGCGCTACCTGCCGAAGATGGCCAAGGGCGAGCTGATCGGTTGCTTTGGCCTGACCGAGGCCGACTTCGGCAGCAATCCAGGTGGCATGCTCACCAAGGCCGTGCCCGATGGCGACCACTATGTGTTGAACGGCAGCAAGTACTGGATCACCAACGGCAGCACGGCCGACGTCGCCATTGTCTGGGCGAAGTGCGAGGGAACGTTCCGCGGCTTCTTGGTCGACAAAGGCACGAAGGGCTTCCGCGGCAAGCCGATCAAGAACAAGTTCTCGCTGCGCGCCTCGGATACCAGCGAGCTGATCCTCGAAGACGTGCGCGTCCCCAAGTCGCAGATGCTGGCCGGCGTCGAAGGCATCAAGGGCCCCTTGAACTGTCTGACGCAGGCCCGCTACGGCATCGCGTTCGGCGCGATCGGCGCGGCCCAAGCTGCGTTCGACGAAGCCTGCCGCTACAGCAAGATTCGCATCCAGTTCGACAAGCCGATCGCACGCTTCCAGCTCGTGCAGAACAAACTCGTTTGGATGGCAAACGAGATCACCAAAGCGCAGCTCATGTGCTGGAAGCTCGGCAAGATGAAGGAAGCCGGCACCATGCAGCACTTCCACGTGTCGATGGCCAAGCGCAACAGCTGCTGGATGGCGCTCGAATGCTGCCGCCTCGGCCGCGACATCCTCGGCGCCAATGGCATCACCGACGAGTACCAGATGATGCGGCACATGTGCAACCTCGAGTCCGTGATCACCTACGAGGGCACGCACGACATCCACGGCCTCATCATCGGTCGCCAACTGACCGGCGAAGACGCGATCATGTGAGCGCCCGCGTGCGTCTGCTGCACGTGCTGGCTGAGAAAGGCTACTCCGGTGGCGAAGTGCAGCTTCGCCTGTTGATCGAGCACTTCGAGCGCCACGGTTTCGCCAACTATGTGCTGTTGGCGCCGGGCGCCAGGTTCGCGGCGGTGGCCCACGAGCTCGGGGTGCCAGTGCACGAAGCACCGCTGCGGCGGTGGTGGCGCCCCGACTTGTGGCATCGGATCCGCCGGGCCTACCGCGCGGTGGATCCCGACGTCGTGCACTTCGCGTGCGGGCGTTCCCTCTACCTCGGGGGACTGGCCGCGCGCGGCATGCGCGCCAAGACGTTCACGATCCGTCGCATCGACTATCCGGTGCGCAAGGGCATCCTGGGTGGCTTTCGGTACACGCGATTGTGCGACCACACGGTCGCCATCTGCGATGCGATCCGACAGCGGCTCTTGGCCGGCGGCGTGCCCGACGAGCGCATCACGGTCGTGTACGACGGCCTCGATCCTGCCCCGTGGACCAGGTTGCGTGAGCAACGTGCTGCGGCGAGGCGTCGTCTTGGCATTGCCGCCGACGCGCAGGTAATCAGTTGTGCTGGTGTGCTGCGGCCGCGCAAAGGCCAGCACGTGCTGCTGGCGGCGTTCGCGAAGTTGGCTGCCTCCCACCCGCGCGCCGTGCTGTTCCTCGCCGGCGGCGGCAGTGAGCTGGGCCGCCTGCAGCGGCAAGCAGTGCTGGCCGGGCTCGAACGCCGCGTGTTCCTGCCGGGTCCAGTACGCCCCGTGCACGACGTCTACGCCGCGTCGGACCTCTTCGTCATGCCGTCGTTCCACGAGGGGCTGTGCAATGCCTGTCTCGAGGCGAGCTTCGCCGGCTTGCCCCAAGTAGTGAGCGACGCGGGCGGCAACGGCGAGATCGTCGTCGATGGTGTGACTGGCGCGGTCGTGCCAAAGGGTGACGTCGGAGCGTTGGCCGATGCACTGAGCCGCTACCTGGCGGATCCTGCGATGGCCGAAGTGCACGGTTTGGCTGGCCGCGCGCGCAGCTTGCAGATGTTCACGGCCGATCGGCTTGGGCCGGAGATCGAAGCTGTCGTGAGGCGTTTGCACGGCTGTGGCCGCACCTGATGCTCCCGCGCACGAGCGGCGCTGGAACGGTCATGGGCCCGTCACGACGAACTCCACGCTGCGCCAGCGTTGCACCGTACCGTTGATCTGAAGCACGAATGGCTCGATCGCCCAGGTTCCCGGAGTAGCCGGCATCGCGACTTGTCGCCTGAATCGCAGTGGGTCGAGCCGTTCGAAGTCGAGCAACTGACGGTTGCCAGCAGGGTCGCTCACCATGGCGCCGACCGCCATCACGGCCGTGAGGTCCGCTGTCGTCGACAGGGCAAGGTCCAGGACGAGTGGCTGGCCAGCAACCGCAGGATCCGGCGAGAGCTTCAAGGCGTCGATCCAGGTGGTCGGCGGGAGCCGCAGCTCGAGCAGAACGACGTCGTCGTCGAGTAGCAGGCGGCGGAAGTCGGCCGGAACTTCGTCGGACGAGAAGTAGGTATACGCAAGCTTGTTGCTCATGCGATCGACGAGGAACACGTCGGTACCGCTTCCGGTCATCACCTGACGCAGATTGTGCCACGCCGCCTCGTTGCTAGGGAACTGCCGCCCCAGATAGGCCCAGGTCTTGTTGGTCGTGTAACGGTGAGTCGCGGCATTGGTCGTGAGGAGGCCGATCGGACGCGGTACGAGCTGCGGCAGTTGGCGCATCACCTCGACAGCACGTTCGGGTTGTTCGGCCAGGTAGTGACGGAACTGCAGACCGCCGATGGCGACCGTCGCGAGCCACAGCGCGGGCATCAGCAGGCGGAACAGTCCCCCTCGTTGGTGCAGCGCCGTGAGGCCGGCAGCCAGGCCCACCATCAGGAAGGGAGCAGCGCTGAACACCTGGCGACTGCGCGGCGCGATGGTCATGCAGACAGAGAGCGTGGCCGCTGCCGCAAGCACCGTGAGTCCCCCCGCCAGCCGCCAGCGCGACGTCGCGAACCACAGGCCGCCGAGCGCCAGTGCGAGTGGCCACACTTGCAATCCGTCGATCCACTGCATCGAGCCCATGAGCAAGTTCGGCAACACCTGTGTCACCGCGGTGAGCGAATCTTGTGCGGCGCGCCAAAGCAGGTCACCCGTGTGATCGCGCAAGAAGCTGCCGAGCGTGGGCATGGTGCCCGAGGAAATGAGGCGCTGCAGGCAACCGAGGTCGTCGTCGCAGACGATCTTGAGCACCATGTTGTGCCAGTTGTCGTTCTCGAGTGGCCCTTTGCCGATCAGCGTGGCCAGCCAAGCCTGCGGCGCGAGGCCTATGACGACGCCCGTGCCCAGCCCGAGAGCCGTGCCCATGCGCCGGCCCTGCAACAGAGTGCCTAGGCCAATCAGCAGCGCGATACCGAGTGAGCCGAAGCGGCAGCCCACGGCAAATCCGATTGCCGATCCGATCGCCAGAGCGCGGCCAAAGTGAACTCTGCCGCCGGCGTTGCACAGCAACGCGAGCGACGCCATGGTCAAGGCAGCCGCTGTCATGTCGGTGCACGCCATGGTGCCGAGCACCCAGACGACGGCGTTGGAGGCCGTGAACAGGCGGGCTGGGCCTCCAGCACCCGGGCGCAACCTGTCCGCAACCGCACCCGTGCTCCACACGAGCAGTCCCGCCGCCATCGCGGACACCAGAGCGCCGGCCACGAGGCTCGACGACACGAACACATGCAACCCGGCGACCAAGAACACGTAGCCGAACGGATGAAACCGATCGTACAGCACGACGCCCTCGAGCAGCCGCTCGGCTCGTTCGTGGTAGAGATCACCCTCGGCCTCGACTTCGCACGTGCGCAAGAACACGGCGACGAGGGCCAGTGCTACCGCGGTGAGCAACGGCAGCCAGCGCGTCCATCGCCAGCCGTCGACTGGTCGCGTTGTTGGTGTGGTCACAGCGCAGCCGGCCACAACCACGCGAACGTGGCGCCGGTCGCGAGCCCGTAGGCGATTCCATCGCCAACGTACTTCAGCGTCGTGCTCCAGGAGACTCCCTTCCAGATCGAGTCGTTGACGCTCGAGAACGAATGCCCGAGCACGGCTACGGCGCCCGCGAAACGGAACACCTGCATGTCAGAAGCACCGGGATGCAGCGCGTTGCCGGTCAGATAGGCGGTGAAGAAGCCGATGACGAGGCAGAGCGCGAACCACTGGCCGAGCGCCTTGCCCATGTTCATCGAGCCTTGCGCCCGCACGATCATCATGCCGACCGGCCCGCGTTGCATCTTGGCAACCATCTCGGGCGACCCCATGTCCGTCATCGAGGCCGCGCACGGGAACATGTACTGTCCAGCCGGCACTGCCAGCTGTCGCAGCGCGTCGAGGGTCGCGTCCTCATTGGGCAGCTTCTTGTAGTCGCCCTTGTGGATTTGCAGCGCCATGTGGATCGCGGAGCTGATCAGGAAGACGAACACGGCCGACAGCAGGATCGGCAGCCAGAACGCGGCGAGGGTGGTCATGGTGGCGATTGGAACCACCGGTCTGCGCCGTTCGCAAGCGAGCGTTGCCAAACCCGCTGCCGGTGGTCGAATGGGCGGAGGTGCCTGCCGATGCTGTCCAGGGTTCCGGCTGGTTGCTACGTTGGCTCGCCAGAGCGACCTGTGCCTGCCGATACCACCCCGACGTGACCGACTTCGACCTGAAGACCGACTGCCGCCACGTGCGGTGGGATCGACCCTGCACTCCTCATAAGCGGCGCGGCAAGGTCTGTGCGACGTGCGACGAGTACGACCCGATCTCGAATCGTGTGCTCGTGGTCAAGCTGGCAGCGACCGGCGATGTGCTGCGCACGACGGCATTCCTGCCAGCGATCCACGCGACGTGGCCCGGCGCCAAGGTCACGTGGCTGACGCGCCGGTCGGCCGTTGCGTTGTTCGACGGCAATGCGCTCGTCGACGAAGTGCTCGCAACCGACGATGCAGCGACGGCTGCCCGCTTGGCGACCGAGACGTTCGACGTTGTCTTGTGCCCCGACGCGGATCCCGATGCGGCCGTGCTCGCGGCAATGGCGAAGGGTCGCGAACGGCGCGGCTACGTGCGGGATGGCGCTGGTCGCGTTGTGCCGCTGAGTCCAGGCGCCAGCTACTGGCTCGAGATGGGGCTCAGCGACAGCAAGAAGAAGGCGAACACCGAGACCTATCAGAAGCTCGTCGCCGAGGTGCTCGGTCTCGATCCAGCCCTCGTGCGCGAACCGATGCTCGAACCGTCTGTCGCCGATGCTGAGTCGACCGTGGCGTTCGTTCGCGGGCTCGGCGTGAAGGGGCCGCTGCTCGGCCTCAATACGGGGGCCGGTGGGCGCTGGGCCTACAAGCAGTGGACCTCGGCGCATCAGCAGACGTTCTTGCGTGCATGCACGGATGCGGGCTGCAGCGTGCTGCTGCTCGGTGGGCCCGAGGAAGTGCAGCGGCACCAGGAACTGCTCGCGTCGGCCGTCGGCCGCCCCGTGTTCGACGGTGGCAACCACAATTCGTTCGGCCGCTTCGCGGCGCTCGTCGACCAGTGCAGAGTCGTCGTCACGAGCGATTCACTGGCGGTGCACGTCGCGGCGGCGCGTAAGGTGCCCGCGGTTGTGCTGTTTGGCCCGACGTCGGCGGCCGAGATCGAGTTGTACGGGCGCGGAACGAAGATCGTTCCGAAGGACCTCGAGTGCTTGTGCTGCTACCTGCCGCGCTGCGATCGTGTGCCGCACTGCCAGGCGCTCATCGAACCGGCTGTCGTGTTGGCGGCGGTGCAGCATTGGCTTGCGGCGGCACCGACGCGGCGCTGATCGCGCGGTCTTCGCTGCTCGTCGACCGCAACATGAAGAGCCGGTTGCCCGAGATCGCGATTTCGCTGATCCGGTTGGGCAGCGTGCGGATCAGCTTGGTTTCGCCCCGCGTGCCGTCGCTGCGCCACAGCTCGTGACCCCCCGCCACCGTCGGCGTCGAAGGGACTTCAAGCTGTCTGCGCTAGGGAAAAACGCCGAACGCTGCCCCCGGTGTGCCACTTCCAAGGTGGAGCCAACCAGGGATGCACAATGACCATGACACACTCTTCCGCCACGTCTTCGCCCAACCCGAGCACGCCGCCTCGCTGCTGCGCACGATTCTGCCGCCCGCGCTGGCGAACGCCATCGACTGGTCGTCGCTGCGACTGGTGGCCGGATCCTCCGTGGACGAGGAGCTGAAATCTCGGCAGTCGGACCTCTTGTTCGAAGCGCTTATCGGCGGCCAACCGGTGCTGCTCTACGTCGTGCTCGAACACAAGACGTGGGCGGATCGTTGGACCGCTCTGCAGATGCTGCGCTACATCGTGCGCATCTTCGATCGTTGGCGCCTCGATCACCCCGATGCGAAGACGCTGCCGCCCGCTGTGCCGATCGTCGTGCACCACGGCGACCGCGCGTGGAACCG
>JBDSBS010000292.1:0-7253 GCA_039921435.1 Planctomycetota bacterium
AACCGACGCGCCGAGGTCGCAGCCGTTGCCGCTCGACCTGTACTTCACTGGGCTCAGCAGGCGGGCCATCGCCACGGATTCGGCTGGGGGCAGACAGGCGCTCGAGCTCGACGCACGCTGCCGGACCTCGATGCCAAGTGTCGTGCCCCCGCATTCGGTCTCGTGGTTTTCCCTCGAATCAGCGCCCCGCTGACTAGCTGAGGAGCACATCCCTAGGGGTTTGCCCGACTGCGCGGGCGCCATGACCGGAAATCGGAGCCTTTCGTCAAGTTCTCGTTAAGAATCGGTCGGCGCATGGATTCGCCCCGCGAGAGGTGCACCCGTGCTGGCGATCCCGTCTCCCGACGTACTCTTGAATCTATTTGCGAGCGCCGGGCAGATGCTCGGCCTCTTGGCCCTGGCCATGGGAGGCGGCGTCTTCGTCAAGAAACGCAGCTCCGTTGGCGGCGCTACCGGGCGGTCGGCGTCGCGTTGGCCGTTCTTCGTGTGCCTTGGCCTGCTCGTGGGCGTGAGTTCGACCTTCCTGCTCTACCACTTGCGGGTGCAGGATCAGCAGAACCAGCGGCTGCGCGCGAACCTCGTGCGCAAGTCGACGGAGGGGGACCAGGCGGTCGGCGACACGTCGCTCAAGACCTTGTCCTTCAGTGGGCAGAGCAAGCACCCGCGCGGGGTGACGACGGACGTGCTCGATGGGTGGATCGCTGCCGGCCGTGGGTTGAACCTCATCGACGTTCGCGAGACCGAAGAAGTCGAGATGGGCGCGATCGCGGACAGCTGGGCCCGGCGCTACCCGGACCTGCAGGCGGACGGGTCTGGGCTCGTCGTCGACGGTAAGGAGACCGTGTTGCTGTGCGAATCCGGCAACCGCAGTTCGGAGCTCTGCGATTGGTTCTTCGCGCGCGGCATCTCGACGCACTTCATGGTCGGGGGCTACGAGAAGTGGGTCGCCGAGTACCGCGCGATGACGGGGCAGCGTGCAGACGGCGCCGAGATCCGCGCCACGCCGGACTATCCGCAGAAGCAGATCCTGCTCGACACACCGGTGGCGCTGGATTTGTTTACGGCGCACGGTGCTGTCTTCGTCGACGTTCGCTATCCCGAGGACTTTGCTCGCGGGCACCTGCCCGGAGCGATCAACATGCCGCTGCGCAAGATGCGGTACGACGAGGCCGAAGCGGCTTTGCGCGCGCTGCCGGCCCGGCCGATCATTGCCGCCTGCTACGACAAGCGCAGTTCGTTCTACGGCTTGCTGCTCGGGTTGAAGCTGCACCGCATGGGCGCCGACTTCCGCGGCCGCTACACGGTGCCGCACGAATTCACGCTGCCCACGGCAGAAGCCGCATGGGTGGCACGGTGGAAGGAAGATCGCGAAGGCACGACGCTGTTCGGGCTCGTGGGCGCGAGCGTCGGCAGCTTGATCACCTGGTTTGCGGACCGCATGGGCCTTCTGCTCGCGATCCTGGTGCTCGTGCTGCTGTTGCGCACGGCGATGCTGCCGTTCTCGCTGTACTCCGAGCGCGACCAATGGGCACAGCGGCGGTTGGCGCCGAAGTTTGCGTCGTGGAAACAGCAGTGGGCGCACGACCCGGACGTCTGGCGCCGGCAGTCACTGCGCGCGTTGCGACAGGCCGGGGTCTCGCCGTTGCGCAACATCGTCGGTGCGCTGCTGCAGATCGGATTGTTTGCGGCGGCGTTCGCAGGGGTCGATGCCGTGGCAGCCGCGCGGCCAACGCCGTTCCTGTGGTTCGACCTCTCCGCTGCCGACCCGCTCTGCGTGCTGCCGCTCTTGTTCGGCGCCGTGACGTTTGCGTTCGTGCGGCCGCAGCAGCAGAACAAGCGGCGCTGGCTCGTGCCCGTGGTCTTCGTCGTGGTTATGGTCGGCCTCGTTTGGTCGTGCCGCGCCGGCGTTCAGGTGTACCTGATGGCCAGCCTCGGCCTCATGGCCCTGCAGACCATTCTGCAACGTCGCTGGCTCGACGGCCGGGAGCGACCTGTGGGGCCAGTTGTGGCGCCGCCGGCACCGACCCGGCTCGTGCCGCTCGAGGCAGCCGCTGAGTTTGCCGAACTCGGCAACAAGGCTGTGCACCTCGGCCGCTTGCTGCAAGCGCGCTTGCCGGTGCCCGGTGGGTTTGTCGTGCCCACGGGCATGCAGTGCGAACCGCAGGCGCTGTTGTCCGCGTGTGCTTCGGCCGGCATCGAATCGGCGGCCGTGCGCAGCTCGGTGCTCGGCGAAGACGGTGCCGAGAGCAGCATGGCAGGCATGTTCCTGACCGAACTGGACGTCGAGCCCACCGATCTGGCTTCGGCGATCGAGCGCGTGCGCGCTTCGTACGGTGGCCGCGAAGGTGGCGTCGTCGTGCAGGCCTTCCGCAGCGCGCAGTATGCCGGCGTGCTGTTCACGATCGACCCTGCCCACGCCGGGCGCATGCTCGTGGAGCTCGTGAAAGGTTGTGGTGAAGCCCTCGTCAGCGGCCGTGCGACACCGAAGTCGTTCCGCTTCCGCCGCGTCACCGGCACGTGCGTGGAAGGCGCGGAGCCGCCGATCCCGCTCCAAGAACTGATCGAGCTTGGCCGGCGCGTCGAGCAACTCTTCGGGGGCCCGCAGGACATCGAGTGGGTCTTCGTCGATGGTCGGTTCCAGCTCGTGCAGGCCCGCGCCATCACGCGGCTGCCTGGCCGGCTTGGCGGCGACGCTGCGGTGGTCGAGGCCGAGCGCCACCGGCTCTTGCAGCTCTTCACCAAGCAGCCCGCGAGCGAACCCGTGCTCGAACAGACCGAACTCAGCGAGCTGCTGCCGACGCCGACCGCGTACAGCCTGGCGTTGTTCGGTTCCTTGTGGGAGGCCGGCGGATCGGTGGATCGAGCTTGCTGCGACAACGGCTTTCCCTACGACGTCGGGGTCGACGACGCGCCGATGGTGGTGACTGCGTTTGGGCGCTGCTTCGTCGATGTCGAGCAGCGTCGTGGGCGCAGCAGCAGGGCGCTGGGGGCCGCCGCGAGCTTCCGCATGGCGACTTCGGCACAGGCGATCGAGCAACGTTGGTGCGCAGGCCAGCCTGCGCAACGCCGCCGCGTGATGCAGCTCGCGGCGATCGATCCGGCGCGGTTGCCCGAGAGTGAACTCGTGCAGCTCTGCGAAGAGGTGCGTCGCCACTTCGTCGAAGTCACCTACGCCGAGGCAGAGACGATCAACATCGCCGCGCACTTCTTCGTCGGAGCCGCACGGCGGCGAGCCGAGCGCGCCGGCCTCGATGCGGCGGCGCTGCTGCGCGATCCGCATGGGAACGTCGTGAGCCGGGCCTTCGCCGGCCTCGGTGGCAACGGCCGCGAAGCGCAACGTATCGTCGACTTCCTCGGCGTGTTCGGCCACCGCGCGGTGCACGATTTCGAATTGGCAGAACCCCGCTACGCGGAGAGCCCGCGGCAGGTCGCCGCCATGGTCTACAGTGGGACTCCGAACGCCGGTGCTAGCCGCACGGCACCGGCCGCTGAATCCTCGCCGGCGGCTTCGCTGCCCAGGCTTCTGCAGGCTGCGGTGTCAAAAGCGCACAGGTTCCAAGCCCTCAAGGAAGAGGCGAAGCATGAGGCCCTGCGCGAGCTCGCGGTGCTGCGCGGCCTGCTCAGGCATGCCGGCGTGCGCTTCGGACTCGGCGATGCGGTCTTCGAGCTGACACCGGTCGAGGTGAGCCAACTGGTGGACGAGCAGTTTCGCCGCGCGGCCGTGGCACTCACGGCCAAGCGAGCCGAACGGAAGCGCTTGATGCTCGCGGTCGAGGTTTCGACGACCTTGTCGCCCGTCGACCTGGAGAGGCTCGGTGAGCCGCCGAACTTGGCTGGCGAAACCAAGGCTTCAGTCGAGGGGCTGCGCGGTGCGTGCGTCGCTGGCAGTCGCGAGGTGGTAGGTCGCGTGCGGGTGGTGCATTCCCCGGAGCAGCTCAGCGAACTGCAAGCCGGCGAAATCCTCGTGGCGCGCTGCACGGACCCGTGCTGGCTCGGCGCCTTTGGCAGGGCGGGCGGGCTGGTCACCGAGATCGGAGGTTGGCTGTCGCATGCGGCCATCCAGGCGCGCGAGCACGACCTCGCCACGATCGTCGGGGTGCCCGACGCCACGCGCCAGTTACGGAGCGGCGACGTCGTGCGCCTCGGGCGCGATGGCAGCATTGTTCTGATTCCCGAGCGCCGGCGGCAGCGGCAAACGGTCGATCTGCCGGCCGAGCTGCACTTTGCGGATCGTGTCCACATGGCGCGCATTCACGATGTCAGCACTGGCGGCGCCTGCATCGAGGTTGCCCACCCTGCCTCGTTGCCGGCAGAGGCCTTCGAGATGCGCATCGGCGATGAGGTCGTGCAAGCGTCACTGGCATGGCGGAACTGTCGGCGAGCCGGTGTGAAGTTCGACACGGTGTCACCAACCGTTGCGAACATGGATCCGGTTTCCGGAGCCGAGCGGACTGAATGCCTCAGTGAGCAGCAGTCAGCGCGCCGATAGGGCGCGCATGATCTCAATCGAGTACGCCTTGGCCAGTGGTCTGGCCGCGGCCACGCTGCTGTTGCCGCCCGCGGCGGCGCAGCAACCGGAGCCGGTCCGCCTCTCGTTCAGTTCCTACTCGTTCCGCAAGGCGACCGAAGTCTGGAAGCAGTTTCAGCCCGCGACTCAGGAACTCTCGCGGCTGATGACGCAGCAACTCGGGCAGCCCGCTCAGGTCGACCTTCTGGTGACGAAGACCTATGAGGAATGCGTCGACGGTCTCGTCGATGGCGAGATCGACGTGGTTCGTGTCGGCCCCGCGAGCTACGTGCTCGCGAAGGGCCGCAACCCGAAGATCCAACTCCTGGTCGCCGAACGCGAGGACTCGCGCGGGGTCGGGCTCATCGTCGTGCGCGCGGACAGCCCCCTACAGACGCTGACGGACCTCGTCGGCAAACGATTTGCCTTCGGCGACGAACAATCGACGATCGGGCGCTACCTGTCGCAAGCCGAGCTCGTCAAGGCCGGCGTACTCGGCAAGGACCTCGCGTCCTTCAAGTATCTGCAGCGGCACGACATCGTCTTCAAGGCCGTCGAGATCGGCGACTTCGACGCTGGCGCCTTGCACCTCGACACCTTCAACGAGCTCAATCGCACAGCACAGGTCAAGCTGAGGGTACTGTATTCGTTCGACAACGCCGCGAAGCCCTGGGTCGCCCGCGCCGGCTTGGACGAGAAGGTCGCCAAGTCGCTGCGCGACAGCCTGCTCAAGATGCGCAGCCCCGAAGCCCTCAAGGCTCTCAAGGTGCCTGGTATGACACCGGTCGCCGACGCCGACTACGACATGGTGCGCAAGGGCATGGAAGTCTCCGAGCGCTTTGCACCGACACCGAAGCTCGAAACGGGGCCCCTGCCGCAGCCACTGCCAGCACCATCGAAGGGCTGAGATGTGAACCGGGTTGCGGAGAACCCCTGGCATCTCTTGCAGCTGTCCTGGCGAAGGAAGCTCGGAGTCCGTCTGCTCGCGGCGCTGTTGACTGTGTCCTCGCTGTTCGCCGTGGCGAGCAGCATCTTCGACTACGGGCGCGAAGAAGCGGCGATGCGCGAAGATTTGCTCGTGCGCGGTAGGTCGCTGGCGCGCCAGGCGGCACTCGCGTTCCCGAACCAGGTCGTCTACCAGGACTGGATCACGCTCAACACCTACGTCGAGGATCTCGTGCGCAGCGAGAGGGTGGTGGCCTTCGCCGTCGTCGAGCGAAGCGACGATGGCAAGACTGTGTCGTCGTATCCACCGGGTACCGTTGCGAGCGAGTCGGAGACGACTCTCGTCGTGACAGCGCCGATCCTTCTCGAGCGGGGTGGACCGCAACTCGGCAAGGTCGAACTCGGATTGTCGCTGCTG
Organism: Planctomycetota bacterium; assembly: GCA_039921435.1. Taxonomy (GTDB): domain Bacteria; phylum Planctomycetota; class UBA1135; order UBA1135; family UBA2386; genus DASVAL01. Next base: position 5,871 of record JBDSBS010000292.1, read on the forward strand.
CCGGCTCAGGAAGCGCTGCGCGAACGCACGATTCGCCTCCTGGTGCATTCCAGCATGGGCTTTCTGCTCGTTGGCGCCGTGCTGTGGTTCGTGCTGAGCTTCCTCGTCGTGCGCCCCATCCGCCGACTCGATGCAGAGGCGCAGCGGCTGGGCCGCGGCCAGCTCGAAGATCCGATCCGCGACTTCGGCCAAACCGAACTCGGTCGCTTGGGTCGCACGCTCGACGAGATGCGTCAGAACCTGCGCGCGAGCCACGTGTCCCTGGAAGTGCAGAATCGTCGGCTGCTCGAGCTCGACCGTCTGAAGGGGCAGTTCTTGGCCAACGTGAGCCACGAGATGCGCACGCCATTGACCACCATTCTGGGCCGTATCGAGCTGCTCATGGATTGCAGGAGCGATGAAACAGAGCGCAAGGAGTCACTCGCGGCGATGCAGCGCAACGGCGAGAAGCTGTTCGAGCTCGTCGATCGCCTTCTCGACATTGGTAAGGTCGAGACGGGCAAGCTGCTCGTCGAAGAGCGGGCCTGCCGACCGGGTGAGATCGTCGCCAAGGCCTGCGAACGCTTTCGCGGGACGGCGTACGGCAAGGGCATCGATCTGCGCGTCGATGTGGGGGCCTTGGGTGATACGAGCGTCTGCACGGACCCTTCTCGCTTGCAGCAGGTGGTCTCGAGCATCGTCGACAACGCGGTCAAGTTTACGGCCGGAGGCACGGTCGAGGTGCGGGCGAGCTTGGTGGATGGCACTCAGGGATCGGCATCGCGACAGTTGCGTGTCGTCGTGACTGACACGGGCGTCGGCATTCCCGCCGACTTCCGAGACGACGCGTTTGCACCGTTCCGTCAGTCGGATGGCTCGCTGACCCGAAGTTACGGCGGCTCCGGGCTCGGCCTCTACATGGCGCAGCAGGTGGCGCGACGACTCGGCGGCGACGTCGTGCTGACCAGTGAAGTCGGCCGGGGCACGCGCGTGGAGATCACCGTGGCGGCTACGAACGTGACTGCCGGTGCAGCGGCGCCGCCGCCGGCTCCTTCGAGCTTGAAGGGGCACGTGCTCGTCGTCGACGATGCGCCCGACAACCAGCGCCTGCTGCAAGCGATCCTGAAGCGACTTGGCCTGACGGTCGAACTCGCCGACAACGGGCGCATGGCAATCGAACGGGTCTCCGAGAGTGACCGTCAGCCGTTCGATCTCGTGCTGATGGACCTGCAGATGCCCGAGGTGGACGGCATCACGGCGATTCGCGAGCTGCGCGCGCGAGGTTTCGAGTTGCCCATCGTGTCGCTGACTGCGCATGCGCTCGCCGACGATCGGGAGCGCTGCCTCGCGGCCGGTGCCTCGAGCTACGAGACGAAGCCGATCTCGCGCCAGCGGCTCGGCGAG
>JBDSBS010000293.1:0-4449 GCA_039921435.1 Planctomycetota bacterium
CAGCGGTTCGGGCGATACCGCGCCAGCCCCCGGGAAGACGGCACGCGCGCGCGTCGACATGCACTTCGTCGCCAATCGCGGCAAGTACCGCATGCGCTCGACCGACCACCTACTGTTGTGCAAGTCCCTGCCACTTGTCGCGGCAAAGGGCCGCGCCGGCACCCGTTCATTGTCACGGATGACATCGCGCCGCGCGCCGGCTTTAGCGGTGGAGCCGTGCGAGTGGGTCTTGGGCCGCGCGCGTTCTCCGAGTTTGCGACTCCTGTGATGATCTGTGAGACTTGGACGACCTTGCGGGTCCAGCATGCCGATGCCGTTCTTGCCGATCAGTGCTTCTTGAGGCCCCTGCGCTACCAGTCTTGCGTGGCGCTCACGCTCACGATGCTGTGTGGTGCATGCGCCAGTGTGTCCGCATCCGGCGTCATGGTGCCGGGCGCCCTTCAGCGATTCGCTGGGGCGGCACAGTTTCTTCCGCTGGGCCTTTCGAGCTATGCGTTTTCGGCACAGAACCTCCCTTTGCCCACGGGCGCGAGCCCGGAGGACACTTGCCTAGTTTTGGTGGTCAAGGCGGGCGGCGACTTTAGGCGGCCGAAGGACGTTGGCTACGGAGCGTTCCGAGGAGTTGAGGTGCAGGACTTTGGCCAGGACGGGCTTGGAAACTACTATTCGGACGAGCCTGGGCCGTCCTACGCAACAGCTTGTGGTTATCCGATCTGGTTTCAAGCCGAGTTTTCTGGTGGCACTGTCGTCAACGAGGCGATGTGGTGGACCCATATCGACAATCGTTACCGAGTCATGTCCGCTGAGCGCGCTGATTTGGAGATGGCCCTAACTCGCGCGGGTCACCTCTCTGAAATGGTAATGCCGTTTCAGGCAGTTGAATACATCGCCGATGATGCAGATCATGTCGTTTGCTTGCTTGCGCGACCCAATGACCAGACCTACTCCGGGAGACCCGTACCGTTCGAGACGATGGTCATTGCCATGTGCACGAAAGCGCGTCGCTTGCAAGTGTTCCATAGGGCGCCCTTGCCCAGCGAATTCACGCAGTGTTTCGATGCCTTCTGCGAGGCTGGGCCGGCCTCCACGAGTGAGGTCGGCAAGTGGCTTCTTGCCGAGAGGAACATACGACCACCATTGGAGTTGCTGAGATTCTTCGTCGACGTCTTGTTCGGCATAGCGCTCTTCCCATAGCAGTCCGCAGGCGTTCGGGACGAAACTACAGTTCACTCCGCCTATCCGGTGGATCGTCGGGTTGTGTGCGGACTCGCGGGCGGCATTTCTTCAACTTTGATACCTAAATGGCTGTCGTGGACCCAAACGGTCGAGGCAATCGAAAGTGGAGAGTATCCCACGGCGAAGGCGGCGGGTCGCGACCTGATGGCATGTAATGCTCGATAGCCAATAGTGCGCGTTCTGTGTCGGCTGGACGCGTAGGCGGACGCGGCTGCATCGCCGCGGGTGTTGGTCCGGGCGATCGATCATTGCCACGGATGACGCTTTGCCCCACGCGCCGGCTTCGGCTGCGGAACCGTGCGCACGGGCTGTGACCGCGCGGGTGCTTCGCCGGTCAGCGTCGCCAAGAGGAACTCGAGCACGTCCGCGGCTTCGTACTGTTTGCCGCGCGCCAGCGGTGGCAGCATCAAGTGTGTCTTGCCCGCCTCCACGGGCCGCACATCCGCAAAACAGTCGAGCCAGCTGCCGCCGAGCGGGACCCCCGGCGCGTGCCGCACGACGAGGCGATCCTGTTCGACCCACTGCACCGACTGCACCGACAGCCCCTGCAGTCCGTGTTTGAGCCGGAACACCCGCAGCAGCGTGCGCACCGGCAACGGCAACTTGCCGTAGCGATCCCGGAGCTCCGCTTCGAGCGCCTGCAAGTGCTCGTCGTCGGTCGCCTCGTCCATCTCGCGCAGCAGTTCGAGACGCTGGCGCGGGTCGGTCAGGAAGTCCATCGGCAAGTAAGCCTGCAGACGCAGGTCGACGTCGACCTCGACGATGTGCACCTGCACGGGCCGATCCTGTTTGGCTGATTCGACGGCCGAACGCAGCAGCTGACAGTACATGTCATAGCCGACGGCCGCAATGTGCCCTGATTGTTGCGGCCCGAGCAGATTGCCGGCCCCGCGTATCTCCAGGTCCTTCATTGCGATCGCGAAGCCTGCACCCAGGTGCGAGAACTCCTCGAGCGCCTTCAGTCGCTTCCTGGCCTCCATGCCCGGCGGCGCGTCGCGGTCCATGAGCAGGTAACAATAGGCCTTCTCGGCGCTGCGGCCGACGCGGCCGCGCAATTGGTGTAGCTCGGCGAGACCGAAGTTCTCGGCGTGGTCGATGAGGATCGTATTGGCGCGCGCGATGTCGAGTCCATTCTCGACGATCGTGGTGCTGACCAGCACGTCGAACTCGCCTCGCACGAACGCGCGCACCGTCTTCTCGATCTCGGCTTCGCTCATCTGCCCGTGGCCGATCGCGATGCGCGCGCCGGGGGCAAGCGAGCGCAGCCGGTTGGCCAGCGGTTGCAGTTCGTCGATGCGGTTGTGCAGCACGAACACTTGCCCCTTGCGCGCCAACTCGCGCTGCAGCGCGTCCTGAAGGATGCGGTCGTCGCGGAACAGCACGCGAGTCTCGACCTCCTGGCGGCCCGGCGGCGGGTTGTCGAGCGTGCTGATGCCGCGGATGCCGAGCAAGGAACTGTGCAAAGTGCGTGGGATCGGCGTCGCACTCAGGGTCAACACGTCGACTTCGGCGCGCAGTTGTTTGAGGCGTTCCTTCTGGCGCACGCCGAAGCGCTGTTCTTCGTCGATGATGACGAGGGCGAGGTCGTGGAAGACGACATCCTTGCCGAGGATCTGGTGCGTGCCGACGACGATGTCGATCGAGCCGCGCTGCAGTCCTTGTTCGACTTCGCGCTTCTGTGCCGTGGTCCGGTAGCGCGAGAGCATCTCGACGCGCAATCCCGAGGGGTCGCAGCGGCTGCGGAACGTGCGCGCGTGTTGCTCGGCGAGGATTGTCGTCGGCGTCAGCACGGCGACCTGTCGGCCCGAGATGGCGACGCGGAACGCAGCGCGCAGTGCGAGTTCGGTCTTGCCAAAGCCGACGTCGCCGCACAGCAATCGGTCCATCGGCTGCGGCTTCTCGAGGTCGCTGCAGATCTCCGACCATGCGCGCACCTGGTCCTCGGTGTCGCGGAACGGAAACGCGTCCAGAAAGTCGCGTTCGATCGATTCGGCGGGATACGGCGGACGCTGCACGAGCGAACGCTTGCTCTGTACTTCGAGCAGTTCGGCAGCAAGGTCGAACAGAGCCTCCTGCACCTGTTCCTTGCGCCGTTGGAACCCCTTGCCGCCGAGCTTGTCGAGCAGCGCACCACTCTTGCCCGCGCCGCCGCCGCTGCCGACGTACTTCTGGACCAGGTGGATCTTGCTGGCCGGCACCAGCAGCTTCACTTCGTCTTGGAAGCACAGTCGCAGGTGCTCCTCGGTGCCCTGGCCGCGGTGCACGAGCTCGGTGCCTTCGAAGCGCGCGATGCCATGCACGGCGTGCACGACGAGGTCGTTGGGTCCGAGCTCGAAGAAGCTCTGGATCGCGCGGCTCGGCACGACGATCCGCTGGCGCACCCGCGCCTGCTGCGGCACGCCGGCGAACTCGATGTTCGATAGCGCGGTCGCCTGCAAATCGGGAATGCGGAAGCCGCGGCTCAAACCGCCGATCAGCAGGTCGACCTTCTCGCGCGGCAGGTCGATGCCCTTGTGCGCGAAGATCTCGAGCAGACGCTGCCGCTCCTCTTCGCTGCGGCAGAACAGCAGCACGCGCCCCTGCACGCCGCGCACGCTGCGCAGGCGACCGCCGGGGTCGACCTCGCCGGCGCCGACGGCGGAACCCGCCGACAGGATCTTGTAGTCGAGGTCGTGACTCGGCAGCGAGGACATGTCGATGCGCGGGCAGGGTTGCAGCGTGTCCTGCAGGTTCTGCACGCTCCGCGCGAGAGTGCCGGCGAACGCGAGCAAGCGCGCCGTGCGTTCTTCGATGCGCAGCGGTTCGTAGGCGACGACGCACATGCGTGCCGGTGCTAGGTGCTTGAGCACGGGGCCGTCTTCGCTCGCTTCGGCGTTGCCGAGCGCAAGCACGAACGTCTCGTGCACGGCGGTCGTGCGCTGGCTCGAGGGATCGAACGTGCGGATCGACTCGAGCACGCGGTCGAGGAACTCGAGGCGCACCGCCGCATCGGCGGCCATCGGGTAGATGTCGACGACGTCGCCGCGCACGCTGCACTCACCGGGCGCGAGCACGAGCGGTACAGCGCGCAGTCCGGCGGCTTGCGCGCGATGCAGGACCTGGGCTCGGTCGAGCGCCTGGCCAGCACGCAATTCGAGCCTCGCCTTGCCGAGGCTCTTGGGCGTGGCAACTGGCTGCAGCATCGCTTCGATGCTGGCGATCAGCGGGGCATTG
>JBDSBS010000294.1:0-6060 GCA_039921435.1 Planctomycetota bacterium
GCCGGCGCAAAACGCGCGCTCCTGTGCGCTGCCGACGACCACGACTTTGACCTCGGGGTGTTCGAAACGCAGCCGCTGGATCGAGTCCGCGAGCTCCATGTCGACAGCGAGGTCGTAGCTGTTGAGTTTGAGCTCGTAGCCTTCCTTGAAGGGGTGGTCAGGGTCGACGTTCATGCGCAGGTGCGCGATGTCGCCGTCGAACTCGAGCTGCCAATGGTGGTAGCTCGAAGGGTGGCGGTTGAAATCGGTCATGCGTGCGACGGGGGCTCGTGGGCGCGAAATTGGGGTCAACAGTGTGCCTGTTGGCGGCGACCGGCGCAAGCAGCATACCGCAGGTCCCTCGCGACGAAATATGCAGTATAGTGCATTTAGCGCGGCGCCCGGACCGGGGTGTAGCGAAGGGGTCGGCCCGTGTGCAAGTCGAGCCCTGGCCATGCCGTCGTTTGCCTGCGCCACTCTGACCTCGCGGCCCTCGGCCGCATGCTTCTTGCCATTGCCGAGAACGTAGCGCAGCGCGTGCCGAGTCTCGCGCGGCGTCTTGAGGATGCGGTCGTGGTAGCGGTGGTATCGGTCGGCAAACACCCTTGCCCTTGCGATACCACAGCTTGTTGAGGCAACGCGCGATGCGGATTGCGAGGCCCTGCAGGCCGCGCGCCAGCGTTGTGCGGTCCTGCGCTTCGACGAGGAAGTGCAGGTGGTCGTTCAGTACGGCGTAGTGCACGACGCGGAAGGTAGTGCCCCGCTTGTTGTTGGCAGCGACGAACGCCCGCAGTGCGCGGTAGGTTGGCTTGGCTCGCAGGCGCGGCAGGCCCTGACGCAGCTTCATCGTGACGTGAACCGGAAACCGTTGTGCCAACGCTTGGCGTTGGCGCTGGCTGACGCCAGCGACGCCATGCCGTGGCTTGCGACCTGCACCTTCGCGGTGGCCGCCGTGTTGGTTGGGAACGGCAGTAAGGCTGCCTTCTTGCGTGTGGCCCGCTTACTCATGATTGGGCAGTAATGGTTTTCTGGGCACATTCCGCAAGTCGTTGATGTGGCTCTCCGGCGGCTCGCGCGGTGCTGCGCGACGTTTGCGCGGCATAGACCGAGGGCGGAGGGGTTGCGGGACGGACGCCGCGCGGTGCTGCACGAGGCTAGGTTGGCTAGGTGCCGGCGAACGGCGTCTCGAGCTGCCCCAGGCCGATTTGCGGCCGAGCGCGTCGAGCCGGTCGGTCGACGCGAGCAGCGTGCAGCCGGCGACACGCTGCGGGTGGCCTGGGCAATGAACGTCGAGCCCGTTCACGGCAACGAGGTTGCCGTCAGCACGTTCGGACCACCCTGTACCCGAGCAGCCGGTGCCGAATGACGCGGCGGTTGCGGAACACGTCGTGGTGACCCGCGCGACGTAGGCCGAGACGGTGCCGCTCACGAGCGTGAACGATCCACCGGCGACGAAGGCGGCCAGCGCGAGTCTCAGGATCAGGCGTGGCCAATGCGAGTCCGCATCTTCAACAGCCAGCACACCCGATCCTGCTGTTCGCTCGCATGTGGCCTCAATCGGCAGTGCGTCGTGAGGAAGTCGAGAGGCGCAGGTGCGGCTCGACCGATACCGCGGGGATTCCCTGTAGTGCGCCCGCGCATCGCTTCGTACGTTGACCGAGTGAGCAACAACGGCCTCTCGATCGAGCTACAGCATGCGGAACGCATTTGTTATGCGATGCAGCAGAGTGCGGTGCCGTGGCTGACTTCGGTTCGACTCGTGAATGCGACGTCGGCGGCGCTGGCCGACCTGCGCGTTGCGATCGAATTGCAGCCCGCGCTGGCCGAGGCGCAGTTGCTGCACGTGGCCGAAGTGCCAGCTAACGGCTTCCTGGATCTCCCCAAGCCCGACCTGCGGTTGGTGGCGAGTGCACTTGCCAACACCATCGAACGGCAGCGAGCTGATCTGGTCGTGCGCGTCGAGCAGGGGGGTGCCGTGTTGGCGACAGCAACGCGTGCGATCGACGTACTCGCCTACAACGAGTGGCCGGGCACCGCCGTGCTGCCGGCGTTGCTGGCGGCGTTCGTATCGCCAAACCACCCGACCCTGGCACCGCTGCTGCAACAGGTAGCGACCCGGCTCGAGCAGAGCACGGGCCGCCGCGCGCTCGACGGCTATCAGAGCCAGAATCGCGAACGCGCGCTGGCAATGTTCGCCGCCGTGCACGACACCATCTGCGGCGCCGTGATCACCTACGTGAACCCGCCGCCGAGCTTCGAGCAGTCGGGGCAGAAGGTGCGCACGCCCGAACAGGTTGTCGGCGACAAGCTCGCGACGTGCCTCGATCTGGCGCTGCTCTACGCGGCGCTGCTCGAACACGTGGGCCTGCACCCGCTCGTCGTGCTGCAGGAGGGGCATGCGTTGGTCGGGCTGTGGCTGCAGCCCGGTTCGACGCCCGAGGTTGAGCTCGGTCCTGCGGTCGAACTGCGCAAGCGCTGCGATCTCGGCGCGCTCGCGGTGGTCGAGTGCACGCTCGCTTGTGCCGGATCCAAGCAGTCGTTCGCCAGCGCGAGCGCCGTGGCGCGCCGGAGGCTCGACGACGGCGACTCGTTTCGCGTAGCGATCGACATCGCTGCCGCGCGGCGTGCGGGCATTCAGCCCTTGCCGCTGCGCACGCTGGCCTTCGCAGCAGTCGAAGGCGAAGTCGAAGGCGAACGCGACGGTGCAGGCGAAGGTGAAGGCGACGGTGCAGGCGAAGATGCAGACGCCGGCGTGTCGCGCGATGCCCAAACGCAGTACGCCGAGGAAGCGTCCGTCCCCGCGGCGTCGCCGCCGTTCGACGAGCCGGAAGTAACCACCGCCCAGGCGTCAGTTCCACCCAAGGACCGCCTCGAACACTGGAAGAGCAAGCTGCTCGACCTGACGATGTTCAACCGGCTGCTCAACTTCGTCGAGACGAAGAAGACCGTGCGGCTGTGTGCGCACGACCTCGAAGTGCTCGAGGAACGATTGCAGCAGGCGGGCCGCATGCGCGTGCACGCGCGACCCGCGCTCGGTCGACCGGGACAGGACCCGCGCGATCTCGAGCTCGCCGAGCAGCGCAGCGGCGTCGATTTGAAGGCCGAGTACCTGCGCGAGGAACTCCAGGCCGGTCGGCTGCGCGCCGAACACGAAGCCGAGGACCTCGACCTGCGCCTCGTCGAGATCTTTCGCCACGCTCGCACCTCGCTCGAGGAGAGTGGTGCCAACACGCTCTACCTCGCACTGGGCTTTCTCGAATGGTACGAGTCGCCGCAGTCGACGAAGCCGCGCCGTGCGCCGCTGCTGCTGCTGCCGCTCGTGATCGAGCGTTTGTCGGTGCAGGATGGCTTCCGCTTCGTGCTCGACGACGCCGAGCCGCGAATCAACCAGACACTCTTGCAGATGCTGCAGCGCGACTTCGATCTGCGCGTGGGACTCGGCGAGACGCTGCCCGAGGACGAGAACGGCGTCGATGTCAAGGCGGTGTTCGACGCGTTTCGCACGGCGGTGCTCGCGATGCCGCGCTGGGAGGTGAAGGCCGTGGCGCACATCGGCTTCTTCTCGTTCACGAAGTACCTGATGTGGCTCGACCTCGCCGCACGCGACGAGCTGCTGCGGAGTCCGGTGTTGCGCCACCTCGTCGAGAAGCCAGGTGCCGGTTACACGCAAGAAGTGCCCGAGGTGCCGCGCGACGAGCTCGACGATCTGGATCCGAGCGAGATCTTCTGCCCCAAGGATGCCGACAGCTCGCAACTCGCGGCTGTGCTCGCGGGGGCCGAAGGGCGCACGTTCGTGCTCGAAGGGCCACCCGGCACCGGCAAGTCGCAGACGATCACCAACCTCGTGGCGCAAGCGCTCGCCAACGGCAAGCGCGTGCTGTTCGTCGCCGAGAAACGCGCCGCGCTCGAAGTGGTGCAGCGCCGCCTCGACGAGGTCGGGCTCGGGCCGTTTTGTCTCGAGCTGCATTCGAGCAAGAGCGGGCCCAAGGCAGTGCTCGCGCAGCTGCGGCGCGCGCTCGACGTCAGCGTGCGGCGCGAGCCAGCGGAATGGAGTCGCGTCGCCGACGATCTGCAGCGGGAACGGCAGGGCCTCAACCAGTTCGCGCAGGCGCTGCATCGCCGCCGCGAGCACGGCATCTCGGTGTTTTCGGCGATGGCTCAGCTCGTCGAGTTGCGGGCAGCGAAGCCCATCGCCATGCAGGGACTGTCGGCATGCACGCCAGCGGCGGCGGATGCGGCGCGCGCGGCGATCGACACATTGGCGGGTACCGCCGCAGCACTCGGCGTGCCTCGAGAGGATCCGTGGTGGGGCGTGCAGCGAACGGATTGGACCCCGAAACTAGGGCGCGAAGTCGTGCCGCCGATCGAACGGTTGCAGCGAGCGGATGCGTCGATGCGCGGAGCGACCGCTGTCGTCACTGCGAGCTTCGCCCTCGGCGCTGCCTTCGGTGAGCGTGGTCCGAGCCGTTCGCAGCTCGAACTACTGCTCGAACTGGCGCGGTTGTTTCGCGCGCCGTCGCTGCCGCCCGCCGCACTCGTGCGGCTGCCGGACTGGAATGCGAGCGAGCCTGCGCTCGCGCAGTTGGTGCAAGTCGGTAAGCGGCGCGACGAACTCTGGGCGCCGCTCGCTGCACGTTGGCGGCGTGAGCTGCTACAACTCGACCTCGACAGCTTGACCGCGACCTATCGCGACGCGGTGGACGCGTTCTTCGTGATGCGCTGGTGGCGCTTGCGAGGACCACGCGCCGAACTTGCCGCGGTGTCGGCGGCACGCAAGGTGGGCGCGGCGGTGGCGGTGCGCGACGACCTTGAGTGTTCGCAGCGTGTGCGTGCCGAGGAGCGAACGCTGGCCGCCGGGGCTCCACTCGCGGCAGTGTTCGGTGCCGAATGGCGCGATGGCCTGGCCGATTGGCCGCGCATCGAAGGCTGGCTCGGCTGGGTGCGCGACCTGCGGCGCATCCTCGTGCAGATCGTGCCTGGTTCGCTGCTGCCGGCGCCATCGTCGCTTTTGGCCGTTGCCAACCAACTCGACGGCATCGCCAACGGTGCCCGCGTGTTGCACGAGCAGCTCGGTGCGCTGCAGCTCGCGCACGACGAATTCGTCGCGGCGATGGCGCCGGTGCGCACGATGCTCGACCTCGATGGCGAAGCGGCGTTCGGCGATGCGACCGTGCCGGGACACGCATCGAACGTCGCGCAGCGCAGCGCGCGTTGGCTCGACGCACTGCCGCGGCTGCGCGACCATTGCGCTTACCAGACAGCGGCCATTGCGGCGGAGGAGGCGGGCACAACCGAACTCGTGACGGCGCACGCGATGGGCGAGCTGCGCACCGATGAGCTGCGTGCCTGCTTCCAGCGCACGTTCCTCGAGACGTGGCTCGACGAAGTGCATCAGCAAGAGCCCGTGCTCGCGCGATTCCGCGGCCACGACCACGCGCGTTCGATCGCGAAGTTCGCCGAGCTCGACCGACAGGCGATCCGGCTCGCCGCCGAGGTGACGCTGGCGCGACTCTGCGCGCAGTTGCCGCAGGTGCGCGACACACAGGTGGCCAGCAGCGAACTCGGGCTGCTCGAGCGCGAGATCAAGAAGCAGCGCCGGCACAAGCCGGTGCGGCGGTTGCTCGCCGAGATCCCCGGGCTGGTTGCGCGCATCGCGCCGTGCATGCTCATGAGTCCGCTGTCGGTGGCGCAGTTCCTCGGCCGTGGCGGTGCGCGCTTCGACCTTGTCGTCTTCGACGAGGCATCGCAGATTCCGATGTGGGATGCGGTCGGTGCAATCGGGCGCGGCAGTTCGCTCGTCGTCGTCGGCGACAGCCGGCAGTTGCCACCGACGACGTTCTTCCAGCGCCAGGCGCAGGACGATGAACTGACCGACGACGACATCCCCGAGGACCTCGAGAGTGTGCTCGACGAGTGTGGTGCGGCCGGGTTGCCGCGACAACATCTCGATTGGCACTACCGCAGCCGGCACGAATCGCTGATCGCGTTCAGCAACCACCACTACTACCAGAACCGGCTGCTGACGTTTCCAGCACCGCAGCACAACTCTGCCGAGCTCGGAGTCAGCTGCGTGCAGGTCGC
>JBDSBS010000295.1:0-2568 GCA_039921435.1 Planctomycetota bacterium
GGTTGGATTGATTCAGCATGGCGTTCTCCTCAGCGACCCAATTCTTCAGCGACTCAATTCTTCTGCGACTCAATTCTTCAGCGACTCAATTCTCAGCGACCCAATTCTCAGCGACCCAATTCTCAGCGACCCTGTTCCATGTGCCAGTCGAAGCCACCGAAGGACTTCATCTGCCGGCCGAGCTCTTCCTTCGTGTACATCCTGAGGAACGGCTTGAATCCTCGCGCCACGGCCTGAACGCAGATGCGTTCGTGCTGGCCGAAGTCGATCGTGAGGTTGGTCTTGTCTGCCAGGCCGATCTTCTCACCGTTCAAGTAGACGACGGCGGTCGGCGGGTCGATCTTGACCGGGACGTAGAGCGTGCTCGAACAGCTCATGAGCGCCAGAGTCGAGATTGCGGCTGAGCAACGAAAAGCGTGGCGTAGCATGGGACGTATCTCGTCGTCGGAATGCGGCCGCGAGAGCCGCGCGAATCGTGGGGCACGATAGAGGGTCACTCGCAAGAATCCAGGTCGCAGCGCCAGCCCGGTCCCACCGTATGCTGGACTGACTGTGGCGAGGCCCTGCGCATGAAGTTCTTCGAGCCTTCGCAGACCCCGGCCGAGGGGCTCGGCGTGCTGCTGCTGTTCCAGCTCATCGAAGAGGCCGTGCCGGCGTTCTTTCGACCGGATCGGGCGATCCACATCGCGCGCGCGCCGGGGCAGCTCGACGTCATGGGCGGCTTCGCCGACTACTCTGGCTCTCTCGTGCTCCAGCTGCCGCTGGCCGAGGCCGCGTGCGCGGCGGTCCAGCTGCGCGACGACGACCTGCTGCGGCTGTGGTCGCCGTGTCGGGACGGTTCACGCACGCAGCTGCTGACGATGCGCCTCGATGACCTGGGTCTGCCTTCGGCGGCTATCGACTACACGGAGGCGAGGGCACTGTTCGGCGGCGATCCGCGCGATCGGTGGGCCGGCCACTTGCTCGGCTGCCTGCTCGTGTTGGCGCGCGAGCGCGGCCTCGCCCCTCAACGCGGCGTCGACCTGCTGCTGCACAGCGACGTGCCCGAAGCACGTGGGGTCGGTTCGTCGGCGGCGATCGAAGTCGCGGCCATGCTGGCTCTCGCCAAGCTCCACGACGTCGAGTTGTCGGGCCGCGAACTCGCCCTGTTGTGCCAGATCGTCGAGAACGAGATCATCGGCGCGCCGGGCAGCGCCATGCACCAGGCCACTGCCGCGTGCGGCGAGGCAGATGAACTGCTCGCGCTGCGCTGCCAGCCCTGCGAGTTGGCCGGCAGCATCGCGGTGCCGCCGCAACTGGAGTTCGTCGGCATCGACAGCGTCGTGCGGCCCGTGACCACCGACTGGAGCACCGGCGAAGTGCGCGCGGGTGCGTTCCTCGGCGAACGCATCCTGGCCGATCGGCGCGGCCTCGCGGTGCGTCGCGAGGGCGATCGCGTGGTGAGCGAAGACCCCGCGTGGCGCGGCCACCTGGCCAACTGCGGCGTCGAAGAGTTTCGGTCGCGCTGGCTCTCGCAGGTGCCCGAGACGATCGGCGGCACCGAGTTCTTGCAGCGCTACGGTGGCCAGGCCGATCCACATACGCGCATCGACCCGCGGCACACCTATCCCGTGCGTGCGCCGACGCAGCATGCGATCGAGGAGAATGGCCGCGCCGAACGCTTCCGCGAGCTGCTGACGCTCGATGCGACGCCGGCGCAACGCCTCGAACTTGGCGAGCTCATGTTTGTCTCGCACCGAGCCTATGCGACCTGCGGGCTCGGCAACCCGACGGCGGATTTCGTCGTCGAACAAGCGCGTCAGCGCATGGACAAGGGTGGCCAGCTGATCGGCGCCAAGATGACGGGGCGCGGTGGCGGCGGCACCGTCGTGCTGCTCGGGGAGCGCGGCCAAGTCTGGTACGAGGCCCTTCGCATCAAGAAGGCGCTGCTGCAGGAGACCAGGCACTCTGCGCACATCTTCCGCTGGTCGTCGCCGGGCGCGTTGTCGTTCGGGGGCATCGAGCTGAGGCCGTTGCATGCGTGAGCAGTGGCGCACGCAGCGCCTCGGTGCGTCGCCGTGGCAGATTTCGGTGTTGGTCGCCGTAGCGGCAGTTGCCGTGTTGGTCGTTTGGTCGCTGCGCACGGTGCCGCTAGGGCCGCCGGATGCCGGTCACCCAGCCTACCTAGCCAACCCAGCCGACCAGGCGGGCCCGACAGCGGTCGCCCAAACCGGCGGCGGCGGCGGCAGCGTCGCCGAGTCGTCGCCAGCGCGCATCGGAGTCGATGTCGCGACCGCGGTGCGCGGCACCGTGTGCGATGCGAACGGCACGCGGCTCGAGGGACTCGAGGTGATGCTGTTGCGCGAACGCCAGCGGTCGCGCGCCAATCTGTTCGACGAATGGGCTGCACGCAACCGCGGGCATCCGGTGCTGCGACAGAACAGCGGCGCGGATGGCTCGTTCGCTTTCGTCGATCTCGAGCCCGCTGGATACACGGTGCGTCTCTATCTGGACCAGAGCGTCGATGCGCACGTGTCGTTGGCGCGTGGGGAGACGCGGAACGTGGAGCTACGGTTTGCTGGTCCGCGC
>JBDSBS010000296.1:0-3851 GCA_039921435.1 Planctomycetota bacterium
CGCTCGCGATCTTGGAGGCCTTGCCGAACACCTCTCGCAGAGCCTCGTGGTCGAACAACAGGCCCAGCGCGCGACGCACCCTCGGATCGTCGAACGGGGGCCGCTGACAATTCCAAACCACGCGGTAGACGCCGAGCGCCTCGTAGTCGTAGTCGAGTCGGCGGTAGGACGCCGACAGCTCTGGCCGCGAGGCCAGCAGTGCGTCTAGAGATGTGCTCGTGTACCAGTCGATCTCGCCAGCAAGCAATGCTGGGAGCACGGCAGGTGGAGCCCGAAACAGGATCCGGATCCCATCGAAGTTCCAGCAACCAGGTTGCGCCTGCCGCCGCCAGCAATACAAGTTGCGGACGAGCAGCAGATCCTGACGTTGTCGCCAGGTACTCTCGCCGTTGGGCTGGTTGTGCAGCAGATACGGCCCGGTGCCCGGTCCGCATTCCGTGTCGATCTGGTTCAGCAGCTGCGCGAACTCGGCCGTGTCGACCGCGGGCACGGGCAACGAAGCGAGCCTCGCCTGTTCCGCGACGCGGTCGACGAACCACCGGCGCTGGGCCACGACCCACGCTTCGCCCACCACCTGCGTGGTGGCGTAGAACACGCCGCGGTAGTGCACACGGAGATGGTGCTCGTCGAGCACGTCGACAGAGTCCACGCGCCCGAACGCGTCGTTGACGAAGCCCAACGGCAGATGTCCGGCCTTCGCCAGTTCCCAGCCGAACAGTACGTCGGCCATCGTCAGCGGGAGGCCATCGGAGAACAGCACACCCTCGCGCAGAGTAAACGTGCACGACATGCCGTCGGGTGCCACTTCGAACGCAGACGCCAGCGCCGGCCGCATCACACCCGTGTACGGATCGGCATCGACGAGGGCTTCGTGCGTGTATCCAAGCAACCGGCGCGCCAGGGGCCCGATCGTGGTGAAGGGATTGACGTCCGTGGGTTCTTCCGCGATGCCGGTGTAGACGTGGCCCTGCGGCACGTCCGCGAAGTTGCCCGCCCCGCCACCTGGAGCCGGAGCTCGTAGGTGCGACGAAGTCGCCCCCGATTCTCTGCTGTCCACCGCGGCCGGCACCGCGGGCTGCTGGCGCAGCATGACCCGCAGGCCGAGCCCGACCCCGACGGCGACGAACAGGACGGCCAACAGGACAGGTGCGTGACGCATTGCGGGGTGGTGCTGCGGCAGGAAGCGCAACCTACGATGCTACCGCGCAGCAGCGTGCCTGCGAAGGTCCGGAGCGGGACGAGCGGGACGACCAGACGAACTCACATCGATCCTCAGCTGCGGCCGAACGCGGTGGCGAGCGCGATGCCAGCCGCCAAGGCCAGCACGCCGAGCACGTTCTGCGCCACGACGTCGATCAGCAGCACCAGGTAGCGACGTTCGCTGAGCAGTGCGTGGCAGTCGAATGCAAATGCCGAGAAGGTCGTGAAGGCGCCGAAGAAGCCGACCAGCACTGCAGCCGTGACCTGCGGCGACCAGCGTCCTGCCGCGAGGCTCCAGCAGAGCCCAAAGCCGAAGCAGCCGAGCACGTTGACGACGAACGTGTGCAGCGGCAGACCTGGGCAGCAGTCGAGCACCAGGTTGCCGAGCAGGTAGCGACTGACGGCGCCGAGACTGCCGGCCGCGGCAATGGCGAGGAGGAGCGAAGCCTGCATTCGACGCGATCCTACTGCCGGCAACCTACAGCTGGCACCCCACAGCTGGCACAGTGCCCGGCGTGCTCGCAGGCCTACTTCTTCGGGTAGGTCTTCAGCACCCACTCGCGCCACTTCTCGTCGAAGGTCTGCGCGTCGAGTTCGAACAGCTCGATGAGCAGCTTCTGCGCCAGCGTGCGCGCCTGCGCACCCAGGACCTCGTAGCCCGGCCCGTCGGGCAGGCTCTTGAGCCGTCGGATCATGAGTCCGACCTTCTCGGCGTCGAGTTGCATCAGGTAGTCGACGCGCGACCACGACTGCGCGTGCGCGTGGTAGCCCATCTCGTCCCACTTCTCCCAGGCGATCATCGTTTCGAACGGAAAGAACGCCCCCACGTGTTGCGCGCGGCGGCGAACCTTGACGGGCCAGTTGTTCTGCTTTTCCTCCGCGACGGCCTCGTCGTCGCGGATCTCCACGTTCATCATCGAACTCGGCACCTTGCGCGAGTACCAGTGCGCCAGGCCCTCGTCGAACCACAGCGGCAATGAGTAGCGGTAGCCCTGGTAGCCGTGCAGCAGATTGTGGTAGACGGCGTACAGGACGTGGCCGTGCAGACCGGCTTCGTTGAAGCCCTCCATGCCCTCGGCCGAGATGCAGGCCAGCATCTGGTGCGACTTGTCGTGGTAGTAACGCATCGACGAGTCGCTTTGGCGCCCACAGAAGCGCTCCATGTAGCGGCCCATGTCGGACTTCTTCTGGAACAGCAGCACGAGGAACTTGCCGGGAAGCCCGAGGTAGGCGCCTTCGCCAGGCGACGGCCCTCTGGCTGGGAAGTCCGCATCGGTCGCCCCGATCAGCTTCAGGAAATCGGCATACGCACCCTCGACGCGCTGTGCGTACAGGTGCAGCCGGATCCACGGGTCGAGCTTCTTGGGCCGCTCGGGCAACTTGGGCACCAGCTTGTGCAGCTGCTTCAGCTCCTCCTGCAGCGCCTTGCGTTGGTCCGATTCTTCGGGCCAGCCTTCGGTCTTGAGGCTCAGTCCGATGCGGAAGTGCGCGGTCTCCATCCACAGTACGCGACCCTCGCCGAGCACGCGATCGACGTCGGTGGTCGAGAAGGCGTCGGCCCAGGGGAACGGGCCGTACGCGACGATGCCAGCGGCCGCCATGACTTCGGGGGCACCGCCCGTGTAGGGGTCGACGACACCGATCTTGACGATGTCGTCGTCGTCCTTCGTAGTGCCCGCCGCGGGCTTCTGACTGGGCGTAGCGCTGGCGAGCAATCCACACAGGAACGCGATGATGACACCAGGGCTGAGCGAGCGCAGCGAGGCCATGAGGACCTTGGGCGTCAGAGTGCCGCGCGACCGAAGTCGGCCGCGCGGCAACACGAGTTCACTTCTGGCCCGCCCCAACTGGAGTAACTACTGAAGCCCCAGCTGGAGCACCAGCGGCCGGAGTCTCAGCCAACGCCTTCAGCGCCAGCTCGCGCAGTTCCTTCTCCTGCGCCGCCAGATCCTCGCCCTCCTTGGCGAGCTTCTGCAGATCGGCATCGAGCTTCTTGAGCTTGCGCGACTCAGGTCCGTTCTTCTCGATCTCGCGATCGATGCGGCCCTTGAGAGTCAGCTCCTGCGCGTCGATCTTGTCGTACTGCCCGAGGATCTGCCGCAGCTCCTTGAGGGAGGTCTTGGCGTTGCCTTCGTAGCAGCGATCGAGATACGCGAGCATCGTGTTCCACAGCACGGTCTGCGGCTGGTCGCCGGGCAGTTCCGTCTTGTTGCTGCCATCGGGGTCGACGAGGAACAGGTGTGGCACCCTCTCGCCTTCCTTCTCGCGCACGAACAAGTTGTAGAACGGATGGTTCGCCGTCAGCACGTTGGGCGGCAGCTTGACGCAGCGGAACCAGTGCGTCAGCAGCACGGTCTGCTCGTTGTCGAGTGATCGACTCAGCAGCGCATGGTCGGTGCCCTTGCACTTCTCGCACTCGCGCACGATGAGAACGGGGCGACGGTCGCCGCTGGTGACCAACTCGTAGGCTTGGGCGAGAGGCAGAGCGCGCTCGACCTGCACTGCGACGGTCTCACCCGGCTTGACAGGTGCGCTGTCGACGGGCTTCCAGACGGGATAGACCCACTCGATCTCGAGCAGCTTCTTAGCCGTCTTGCCGCGTCGGAAGTCCAGCGCGATGCCACCGCCGCGAGCCGAACCGCCTGGCGCCG
>JBDSBS010000297.1:0-2642 GCA_039921435.1 Planctomycetota bacterium
CAGACTGGCGAGCTCGACCGTGGCGACGAGCGAATCGGGCAGGATCGCGCCGTCGCGCAGGCCGCAGCGCGCGTCGAGCTGCACATCGCTCGGTCCCTCGCCACCAGGTGCGGCAACGAGCAGGCCCTGCACATGCAAGCCTTCGACGGCGATCGAACGCACATCTCCACGCACCAGGCCCGTGGCACTCGTGCACGCGCCGAGATCGGTGCGGCATTTGCCGAGGTCGAGCTGCACTTCGAGTCGGGGCAGATCCAGACTGCCCGCCAGGGTCCCGACGATGCCACCCGACAGCGCGGTCTCACCGAGCGAGGGCAGGGCAACCTGGAAGTCGGTCAGGGCCAGACGAAAGCGCATCGAGCCCTCGGCCGCGCGCCAATCGGCGCTGGCCAGCGGAAAGGAACCCTGCTCCAACGACAGCTGCAAACCGCGCGCCTGCACGTCGGACGGGTCGAGCCGCAGCGAGCCCGCGGCGAACGAGCCAGCGAGCCGTGCACGGATCGGCATCAACGCGCGCAGTGGCTCCGGCAACAACGCCACGTGCGGCGATAGATCGTCGACGCGCACCAGGAACTTGCCGGCCAACTCTTGCCACGGAACGGGTCCGGCCAAGAACGGGTTGGGCAGCGTCAGTTCGTTCAGTTCGGCAGCAAGGCCCGGCAAGTCGATCGTGGCGCTGTCGATCGCGAGCCGCACGCCGTCGAACCAGGCGACGATATGGCTCTTCTCGAGACGATGGTTCCGATGCACGAGGCCACTGAGATCGACGCGGGCCTCGATCCGAGGTGGCTCGATCGACGCGACTACCGCGGCATGCAGAGTGCCTTCCCGCACGGCGGTATCCACACCAAAGAGGTCCAGCAGGGTGCCTGGGTCGTTCACATCGATCTGGGCCCGCATGGTGCCTGCCGCGGTCAGGGACTGGGCGATGTCGGCTTCGACGCCGACACCCGCGTAGGCGAGTGTGACCTTGCGTGCTGCGGAGCCTGCGCGCAGGTTGAGATCGAGCGGCGCCTCCCGCTCGCCATCGGGTGCCAGCAGGCGCACCCGATCGATCTGCACTCGAGCGCCCTCGGGACACAGGCGCAGCAGCGGCTCGTACGGCGCGAGGTCTGACGTCGTCTCGCGGGCAGGTTCGGGGTCGGTGCCGCCGACGGGTCGCAGATCGACCTCGGCGAACGTTGCGGTCACCGTTGCTTCACGCAATCCCGACAGGTCGGAGCACAGCAGCGCCCAAAGCGAGTATCGAGCTTGCACTCGCCCACCGCGCAAGGTGCGCAGCGGTGGCGCAGCCCCTTCGATCGCCACGTCGCTCACGTCGATGCTGCCGATCCAGTCGCCATCGAAGGCGCCGATCGAGACACGTTCGGCACCGAGCTCGCCTTTGAGCAAGGCTTCGAGCTGCGGCCGCAACAGCGGCACTACCAGGTCGCGGCGGAAGAACCAAACGACGACCAGCAGCACCGACAATGCGAGCAGACTCCACAGCAGCACGCGCAGCGTGCGCCGCAGCAAGCGCATCAACCAGGAGCGCTTCGCCTTCGGCGTGGGGCTCGATTCAGGAACGATCGCGCTCATCGAGTGGCGCGTCTGCAAGCCGTCGCGCCCGGCGGTGGGCTACCGACGACCCCGGGCCAACAGCCAACTGCTGCTCGGGGAGCAAGTCCCATCCGTGTCGAGAAGGCCTGATCGGTCCACATTCGATTGCCAATGTACCCAAGGTGTCCCCAATGGCCAGGAAACAAGGTGCGCCGCGGCGCTAGTCGCGCTGCTGGCCGACAGTGGCCGGAGCGGCTGGAGTGGCTGGAGTGGCCGGCAACGCCGCTTGCGAGGTGCGGCCCGTGCATCACCGAGATCCCGCATCTCTCGCGCTTGCAATTCAGATGGCGAGGCAAGGGCGTCACGATCCTCGCCGTCACAACAGCCGATCCTCAAAACCAGATCGAGCACGTCGAGCGCATGGTCGCCGACAAGGGTTCTGCGATGGACTACACGGTGGCCTGGGACGATGGCCGCCTGACCAAGGACGCGTTCCTGGAGGCCGACGGCAAGAACAGCATTCCGTGCGCGTTCGTCGTCGACGCTAACGGCAAGCTCGCTTGCATCACGCATCCGTTGTTCCTCGAAGCGCCGCTGCAAGGCCTCGTCGACGGCACCTGGGACGCCGTCGTGGGACAGCAGAAAATCGACGCCGCCATGCCGCGCTACCAACAACTCGCCAAAGAGATCGCGGCCGGCTCAACCAGATCGCCTGGCCCATCGTCGATCCCGAGAACACCAATGAGCAGCGCGACGTCGACCTCGCCCTGCGTGCCGCCGAGAAGACCGTTGAATGGACGCATCGCAAGGACAGCAATCTGCTCGACACACTCGCGCGCGTCTGGTTCTGCAAGCAGGACTCCGAGAAGGCGGTCCAGCTTCAGAAGGAGGCCGTCGCGAACGACACCGACCGAGCGCTCACCAAGACGCTGCGCGATTACAAGAAGCTGGCTGCCGACCGCGCACCCGGCTGGCTGACTGGGCAACCGAACAGGTAGAGGTGGCTGCCAACGAAGGGCGCATTTCGCCGACGCCTACAGTATTGTCTGCGCCCCCGAACGCGCCGAGCCCGCACCCTTGGACCTGCAGAGCCTCAAGATCGA
>JBDSBS010000298.1:0-3719 GCA_039921435.1 Planctomycetota bacterium
GGTCTCCAGGCTCATGAAGCAGCGCAGTGCGCGGCGCTCGCACAGGGCGGCGACAGCGAGCATCATCGGGTCGGGGCCGCAGCAGAAGATGGCCTCGCCGGCGCGCACTTCGCCGCGCGCGAGCAGATCCTCGAGCAGTGCGGTCACCATGCCGCGGAAGCCGTGGCTGCCGTCGTCGGTCGAGGTGTGCACGCGGGCCTGCCCCTCGAAGTCTTCGAGCCCAGCCAGCGCTGCGCGATTGCGACCGCCGAACACGAGCCGCGGCGTGCGTCCCTTCGCTTTCTCCTGCCGCGCGTGCAACAAGAACGGCGCCAGCCCGACGCCGCCCGCGACACAGACGGGGTTCTCGATGTTCTGCGGGAAAGGCTGGCCGAGCGGACCGTTGAGCACGATGCCTTGGCCGGGCCTCAGGTCACACAGAGCACGTGTGCCCTCACCGACGGGTTTGACGAGAAAACTGCCCTGGGAACCGTCGGCGGCGCGGTCGTAGAGCGAGAACGGGCGCGGCAACTGCACGGGCCAGCGCTTCTCGGTGCGCAGCATGTAGAACTGGCCGGGAAGGGTCTCCGGCACGGGTCCGTCGACCTCGACGGCGAATGAACCGCCACCGAGAGCGCGACAGCGGCGCAAGGCATGAACTCGGGTCTGCATCGGGCGGCCGCAGCATAGCGAGCGCGCATGCCCCGAGCCTTCATTCCTGCGCAGTCGACTCCGGCACGGCATCGACTCGCACGCGATCGACGGACGTCGGCGGCGCAACGGCGCGAAGCGTGACCATCGGGATCTCTGGCGGCGCGTCGATGCGAATGGGCAACACCGTCACGCCGACGCCGCGACCGACGTAGAGCCGGCAGCCGTTCTCGCGAAACCAACCGCGTTCGTAGCCGAACCTGCTGTGGTGGATCGGGGCCCATCCGGCGAGGCGCACCTGTCCACCGTGAGTGTGCCCCGACAACGTCAGGTCGACGTCGACCGCAGCCGCTTCGAAGAAGAAGTCGGGGTGGTGGCTCAGCAAGATCGCCGGCTCGGCGGCGCGGCGCCCTTGCAGCGCGCGAGCGAGATCCGGTGTGCCTTCGGTCAAGTCGTCGACACCGCACAACCACAGCGACCCGCCACCGTGCTCGATGCGACAGCCGCGATTGACGAGCACGCGCACGCCGTTGCCCTCGAGGAAGGCCACCCAGTGGGCGATGTCCGTGCCCCAGAAGTGATCGTGGTTACCCGGTACCGCGAACACCCCGTAGCGGGGACGCAGCAGCTGCAGCGGCCTATCGAACAACTGCAGCTCGCACGCGCGCGTGTTGATCAGATCGCCGCCAAGCAGCACGAGGTCGGGCGCCGTCGCCTGGATGCGCTCGAACAAGCCCATCAGGTCGGACTCGTCGAGGAAGCTGCCGGCGTGCACGTCGGAGACGAACGCCACCCTGAGCCCATCGAGTCCCTCTGCACCGTGTCGCAGCGGCAACGTGAGCTCCGGCATCTCGAGATTGCGGCGAATGCGGCGATGCAACCACCGCCCGATCGGCAACCAGTCGAGACCGCGGTTGACCCGAGCGACTGCCTCGGCGACGAAGCGGCGCAGCGGCGTGCGTCGACCCGTGAAGGGCCCGACCGGCTGGGGCGCTCGCCGAGCCGAAGAACCTGAACCGGAGCTCATCGATTCAATGATCGCTGCCCGACCCAGCCGTGGCTTGCAACTTGTTGAACAACGTGCGCACGCCAATGCCCAGGAGCTCCGCCGTGCGTTTGCGGTTGCCGCCGCAGTGCGCCAGGGTGCGACCGACGAGTTCGCGCTCCACTTCTGCCAGCGGTCGCCCGACGAGTGCGGCCAGCGGATCGACCGACGGCAAGACGTAGGTCGGCTCGGACAGGGTTTCGCCGCTGGGGTGAATCCACTGCCGAACGAGTTCGCCCGTGACGACACCGTCGTCGCACAAGAGGCCAACGCGCTGTACGACGTTCTGCAGCTCGCGCACGTTGCCCGGCCAGGACCACGCCCGCAATGCTGCTTCGGCGGTTGAGTCGAAGCTCGCACCACTGCGCAAGAAGTGCCGCGCCAACGGCACGATCTCCTCCGCGCGATCGCGCAGCGGCGGCAGCAGGATCGGCACGACGTCGAGGCGGTAGAGCAAGTCACCGCGAAAGCGCCCCGCAGCAACTTCCGCCGCCAGGTCGCGATTCGTCGCCGCAACGATGCGCACGTCGACCTGCACGGTCCGGTTGCCGCCCACGCGTTCGAACTCGCCTTCCTGGAGCACGCGCAGCAGCTTGCTCTGCATGGCGGCCGACATCTCGCCGACCTCGTCGAGGAACAGCGTGCCCGTGTCCGCGAGCTCGAATCGGCCTTCGCGCCGTTTTGCCGCCCCGGTGAACGCGCCGGCCTCGTGACCGAACAGCTCGCTCTCGAGCAGAGCCTCGGGGATGGCCGCGCAGTTGAGCTTCACGAACGGGCGCTGTGACCGGTCGCTGCAGCGGTGCACCATGGCGGCGACGCGCTCCTTGCCGGTGCCGCTCTCGCCGCGCACGAGCACGGTCGCCTTGCTCTTGGCAACACGCTGCACGAGGTCGAGCACGGCCTGCATCGCCTTCGATGCGACGACCAGTTCGCCCCCGACACTCTCGGCGCGCAGGAATCGATTCTCGCGCAAGATTCGGCGGCGGTCGCCGACCCGCGCCAGCAACAGCTCCAGTTCGTCGAGCCCGACGGGCTTCTCGAGCACGTCGTCGGCTCCCTGGCGCATGGCCTGCACCGCCACGTGCATCGTGCCGTGCGCGGTCACCAGCACCACCGGTCGGTCGGGCTCCGCCTGCTTGGCGGCCGCGAGCACCGCCATGCCATCGGCGCGCGGCATCTTCAGGTCCGTGACCACGAGATCGAACGCGCGCCGGGTCAGCGCCTCGATCGCCTGCCGGCCGTCGTCGACGACGTACACCTCGAAGCCGAGCGACTGCATGGCCTCTTGCAGGTAGTCGCGCGACAACGGTTCGTCGTCGGCCAGCAAGACGACCTCGCGCGCGCTCACGCCGACGCCTCCGCCGCGATCGGCCTGGCTTGCACGAGCGGCAGGCGCACGCGGAAACGCGCACCTGGCTCACCCGGATTCAACAGCTCGAGGTCGCCGCCGAGGTAGGCCAGGACGCGCACCGACAGCGGCAGACCTAGGCCTGTGCCGCGCTCCTTGGTCGACACGAACGGCTCGAACAGAGCATTGCTCATGCTCGCCGGCACGCCAGGACCATCGTCTTGCACGATCAGTTCGAGTCGGCCGTTGCTGCACGTTGCCTCGACGCGCACCTTCGCCCGCGGCGATGCCTCGAGCGCGTTGCGGAACAGATTGCCGAGCACGCGCCCGAGCGCGTCGGCGTCGGCCCGCACGAAGCGCGCACCTTCGAGCTCCACCCGCGTGCTCGGCAGCGACGCCGCTGTCGCCGCGTCCGCGACGATCTCGGCGATGGTCGCCGTGCGAACTCGCACGCGATCCGGCCGCGCGAAGCCCAACAACGATGTGACGATCGCGTCGATCTGGCGCATTCCGGCCGCGACCTTGGCGGCAAACCGTTTGGCCGCGTCGCGATCCTGGCAGCGCTCGAGCAGTTCGGCGAAGCCCATGACGCCGTTCAGCGGGTTCTTGATCTCGTGTGCGATGCCCAGCGCCAACTCGGAGAGGCCCGCCAGTCGATCGAGGCGGTGCACTTCGCGCTCTAGCTCCTGCACGTGC
>JBDSBS010000299.1:0-4048 GCA_039921435.1 Planctomycetota bacterium
CGATGCCAGAGGCGAGGCCGAGCTTCTTCAGGTCCGGGTCGTCCTTCAGTTCCTTCGCGACGAGCTTGCCCGCACCTTTCATCGCGGCCTTGATGATGCCGTCGATCGAGCCGTCGATGCCCTTGCCGCTGCCGAAGTTGTCGAGCAGATCGACGACCTCCTCGGTGATGCCGAGTTGGCGCAGGTCCTTGTCGGCGAGCAACTCGGCCCTGGCTTCGGCAAGGCCACTCTCCATCAGCGCCTTCATCTCGGCCTTCGACGGCATGCCTTCGAAGGGCTCCGCAGGCATCTCCTCCATTCCGCGTTCGATCATCTCGCGCATCTCCGCCTTGCTCGGCATGCCGTCGAACGGCTCGACAGCCTTCGCCTTCTTCTTGCCCGACTTGCCCGGCTTCTCGGGATTCTTGGCTTTCGCCGGGTCCTGCTTGCCATTCTTCACCGGCTTCGCCGACTTCGCCTCGGCGGCTTCGTCGCCGAGCAGACGCTGCAACAGCGCGCGCCGTTCCGCGGCACTCAGCTCGCCCACGTCCTTGCCGTTGACGCGCACTTCGATGCGCAACTCGGGCTTCGCTTCTTGCTGCGCCACCACCGGCACGGCGAACAGGCCGAGCCCCAGCGACGCAAATGGCAACCACCAGGCGCGCGAGGCGCGGCACGGCACGTTCTCGTTCAGGATCATCGTCAACCTCCGTTCGAATGCGGCCCGCGCCGCCGGTCTCGCTGCGAGAACGGTCAAGCCGGGAACCGCGGAATCAGGTCGGGCCACGGTCTCGATGAGCACCGCGGCATAGTCGATCGTCGCTTCGGGCACGCTGGCCACTGCCCAAGCGTCGCACGCGAGCTCGGCCTCGTGGCGCAAGCGCGAACGCGCGAACCAGAACAGCGGATGCCACCACAGCACGACTGCGAGCAGCAGCTCGGCGTGTGCGATCCAGTGGTCGCCGCGGCGCAGGTGCGCGAGTTCGTGCGCGAGCACGGCGGCGCGGCCCTTCGGCGACGACGTGGCGAGCACGGCGGCCGGCAGGACGAGGCGCACACGGCCGAGGCTCCACACGCACGGCGAAGCCGCGGCTGGATCGTCGAGCACTTCGGGCACGCGCACGCCGAGCTGTTGCGCGAGTGCCTCGACTTCGCGCTGCAGCGATGGCGACACGGGTCCGAGTGCTTGCAGGCGACGTCGCCCGCGCCACACGCCGAGTGCGAGCACGCCGAGGAACGTCACCGAGCCGATCAGCCAGAGCAGCCGCAGCGCATCGGACCATGACAGCGCAGTCGCCGCGGCCGGCGGCACATTCGCCGACAACAACGCGGCCGTCGGCATCGCGACCGACGGCAGGGCACGCATGGCATCGTCGAGTTCCAGCGGTACCACGACGGGCGGCACACGTCCGCCGGGCAGCCACGACACGTTGATCGGCACTTCGAACAGCGGCGGCGTGATCAGCTTGAGCAACACGAAGAGCCACAGCACGTGCATCACCGCCGGTGCGGGCCGCAGCAACCTGCCGACGAGCAGCACGAGCAGCGCCAACACACCTGCAGCCACGCTGTTGGCGATGACCCAGCTCACGACTTGCCCCCGCGCGCCTTCTTCTCGGCGGCCTGCAGCAGCGCGCGGAAGCTCGCAATCTCGGCCGCAGTGAACTTGCCCTTCTCGACGAGCCGCAGCACCAGAGGTGCAGTCGCGCCATCGAGCAGCGAACTCGCGACTTCTTCGACGCGGCGCTGCGCCAGTTCGTCGCGCGCCATCACGGCCGTGAACACGTGCGCCAGGTCCTTGCGGTCGGCGCGCACGTGGCCCTTGTCGACGAGGCGTCCGACGAGCGTCTGCACGGTCGTGTAGGCCCAGTCCGTGCCGAGCCGGTCGAGCAGTTCGCGCACCGTCGCAGGCCCGCCGTCCCAGAGCGCCTTGAGGATCGTCAGCTCGGCGTCGGTGATCGCGGGAGCCGGTTTGCTCTGCCGTGGAGACATGCGGGCCATTGTGCCCACAACCTCCTACAGAATGTCGGAGGTTGACTCGGAATCGTTAGGGAAGTTTGCCGTGACGACCCAGACACCACCGACTTCGCGCCAGGGCCTACTTGCTCACCGGCCCCCGGGCTCGAGCACGATGTCGAGTTCGGCACACGGCACCGCCTGCACGATCTCCTTGGATACATGCCCCTTGGCCCTTGCTTCGAGCTGGATGCGTGGCCAGGTGGGCAGACCTCGCACCTCGAAGCGCCCATGAGCTTGCATCACCGGCTCCAAACCAGCGCCGTAGTAGCTCGGTTGCAGGTACGCACCGGACAAAGGTCCCGCAGCGCCGCGGACCCGCCCTCGCGCCAGCACGATGGCGTCCCGGAGAACCACGTCGCCCACATCGTGGATGCCGGGCCGCAACGAATCGGCGAGGTGCACGATCGTGCCACGGCGTTCGACAAGCCCAATGTGATCGACGAAAGCGCATTGCACGATGCCGAATCCGTCGCTGCCGATCAGCCGCGTGCGCGATTCCGAAGCGAAGACGAAGACGAACCGCCCGGCGGCGGCGGACGTCGTCATGCCGACGAACGCGTAGAGCGCCGACTTGGCGTGCAGCTTGGTGTCCGCCAATGGCGTGCCGTCCGCGCCCCAGGCCCGGCCAGTGATCACGTAGCCACCCGGTTCGAGGTCGGTGAGACGCAGCGACTCGACGAGGCGTTCGGCCGCCGAGCTGGGTCCGGCGAAGTGGTGGTTCTCGGGCGTGGTCACGGCGAGCTGCAGGCCGACCGCGCAGAGCCCGAACTCCACTGGGCCCACCGCGCGGGTGTATTCGCACAACCTTTCGCCGTCGGGTCCGAGCAGCGCCACCGGATCAGGCGAAGTGAGCCGCGCGCCGCTGGGGTCGAGCAGTTCGATCGAGACGGAACCACACGGCGGCAGGGTCAGCGTGAGTTCCTCTGGCGGCAGAGCTGGATCGAACGCAACGTCGGAGCTGCGAAGACCGAGCCCTCGCACGCCGAACCGCGGCAAGTAGCCGAGGTCGCGCTGATCGGGATGCAGGCGTTGCAGGTGGGACACCAGACACACGCCATGCGCGTCGGTGACTCCGACGACGGGTTCCCGACTGTTCTGCAGGTTGCGCAAGGTCACCACAGCACCCGCAACGACTTGCCCCACGAAGTCGACAACCGTGACCTTGCAGGTTCGATCGGCCGCGAAGCGCAGTTCGGGCTCGAACGGAAAGTCCCAGAAGGCGAGTCTGCCGCCATGCCTCGCCACGTAGAGACGCGGCACATCCGTCGTGTGCGCATCGACGTAGCCGCCGTCATCTGCAACGGCCGACGAGCAGCGCTCGGTGAGCCAGGTGTCGGGATGCCAACCCTGCTGCCACGCCTCACGCTCCGATAGGCCTGCCGTACTCGAGGCGGGCACCGTGCCTTCGAAGTACTCGGCGCCCGGCAGCGGAGCACCGCGTTCGTCGACGATGCGCAGCCGAAGGGAATGGCTCGTCTCGAACGCGGGCTCTGGCCGTGCCGCGGCGACGGGGTCCGCGACCGCGACGAGTTCGCGGCGATGGTCGACCGGTTCGATCGATCGCTCCGCGACTCCGGGGGCCGCAGCAGCGATCGCCTCACCGCGAGCAACTGGCTCCACGCGCGGCCACCAGACAGCGCTCGCAGCGACCGCTGCGACGGCCAACCCGACGATCAGGATCCAACGCCAGGACTTCACGCTGCCATGCTACCGCTGCCTGCCGAGCGCGACGCGGCGTGCGTCACCTACCTCACCTACCAGCGATAGAACCCCTGCCCCACCTTCTTGCCGAGCTTGCCGTCGGCAACCATCTTGCGCATCAGCTCGGGCGCCTTGAAGCCCGGGTGCTTCAGTTCTCCAGCCAGGTAGTCCGCGATCGCGAGGCGAACGTCGAGCCCGACCAGATCCGTGAGCTTGAGCGGGCCCATCGGGTGGCCGTAGCCGAGCACCATCGCCTTGTCGATGTCCTCGGCCGACGCGACGCCGCTCTCGAGCATGCGGATCGCCTCGAGGCCGAGGCAGACGCCCAGGCGCGAACTCGCAAAGCCGG
>JBDSBS010000300.1:0-9340 GCA_039921435.1 Planctomycetota bacterium
AGCGGGCAGGTCACCGGCATAAACCCGTCACCAGGCGAGAACACCATGCCCTGGCCAGACGCGAGGTTCTCGGCAGCGAGCATGACGATGTAGGCATCGTCGACCTCCACGCGCGTTCCCTGCACCATCACCAGGGCGCTGGCCACACACAGCACCAGGAAGCTCATGGCCTGAAGCCGACCGGGCGATGCGAATCTCATCGCGGCGGAGTGTGGTGCCGGTTCGCGGCGCATGCAACGCGAACCAAGGGTACGGAACCCGGTTCACACCACAACTTTCATCGTCGCGCTCGACGGGCTGCCCGACCCAACTGGGACGCGATGTCTGCAAGCAGGTGGTCGTGATCGATGCGGCCGACGTCGCGCGCGGTCTCGCCGAGTTGCCGCCGCCGAGAAGGCCGACTACATCATCATGGCCACGCACGGGCGCTCCGCCTGCGGCGGCTGCTGCTCGGCTCGGTCGCCGAACACGTCATCCGCCCCTCCCAAGTGCCAGTGATCGCGTTCCCTGCGCAAGCCGGATCGCGCGCGGCATGCGCGGGAGGCGCGGGTAGAACGTCGCCCCGTCGCCCCGGAGTTCCGCCCATGACTAGATCGCGTCCGATCGCTGCCCTTTGCCTAGCCCTGTTCGCGGGCTGCGCCGGCAGCCCTTCTCCCCAGGTCGCGCCGGCTGCCGTGCGCCTGGTGTGCTGGAACGTCCACCACGGCCGCGGCCTCGACAATCGCGTCGATCCTGACCGCATCGCGGCCGAACTGCGCAGCCTCGAGGTCGACCTCGTATGCCTGCAGGAGGTGGACGTCGGCGTCGCGCGCAGCGGCGGCATCGACCTGCCCGCCGAACTGGCCGCGCGGCTCGGGTTTCATGCCGCATTCGGCAAGAACATCGACTACCAGGGCGGCGACTACGGCAATGCGGTGCTGAGCCGCTGGCCGATCGAACTCGCGCACAATCATCACTACCGCATGCTGCGCGCCAACGAGCAGCGTGGGTTGTTGCAGGTCCGGGTCACGGCGGGCGGACGCGTGTTGTGGGTGATGAGCACGCACCTCGACTACCGCCCCGACGACGCCGAACGGCTCAGTAACGCCAGCGAGATCCTGCAGCGCTGCAGCGAACTGCGCGGCGCACCGGTGATCGTGGCCGGCGACTTCAACGACTTGCCCGGCAGCCCCGTTCACCAGGCTCTCTGCGCTACACGGATCGACGCGTTTGCCGTGGTCGGCACCGGCACCGGCGCGAGCTACCCCGCAGCGACGCCGACCAAACGCATCGACTGGGTCCTGCTCGGCAACGATGGCTCCATCACCGCCATCGCCGCGAAGGTCGTCGACAGCACCGCGTCGGATCACCGACCTGTCGTCGTGGATCTGCTGCTGCGATGAAAGTGGTGTGGTGAACCGGGTTCGGGCGGGGCGGCGGGTGGAACCGCGCGGGTCGGCGTCTTCTTCGCGGGTGGGCGCTGGACGGTCGGCTCGGCGGTCGGGTCCACAGTCTGCTTGGCGATCCGGGGCAGCACGATGTGGAGCCTGCTCCTGACGGAGAAGGCGCTGCGCCTGACCTCTTCGGGACTGGAGCATGTAGCGGCGGGCACCGGTGCGTGCGCAGGGCGGAATCTCGGGCGAAACGCCCCGCGCCGCGGGCATCAAGGGTGCGATTCGAGCACGAATCGCACGCGCCGGAACGGGGCAGATGGGTTCCGGGTCGTCCGGGGCGCAGCTTCTACTTCCTACTCGCAAGATCGGGTCCTGGACCGCGATCTCTTCCGTGAGGAAGCAGCCACCAGGCGCATTCAGCATCGATGCGCGCGGGGGCAGAGTGTTGCACGCCC
Organism: Planctomycetota bacterium; assembly: GCA_039921435.1. Classification (GTDB taxonomy): domain Bacteria; phylum Planctomycetota; class UBA1135; order UBA1135; family UBA2386; genus DASVAL01. The sequence goes on from JBDSBS010000300.1 coordinate 1,829, forward strand.
GGGACGCAGCTACTTCTTCCTATCCGCTGCGATGCAAAGTCTGCGCTACCGGCTCAGGCTCAGTAGAGATGGACCCGGTAACCATCCGTGAACTCGGCCCGGATGCCTGGCACGATCGTGCAAGCGGCGGTGGCTGAGAAGAGGTCGACTCCGGCACCCTGAATCCACACGTCTGCGCCGCAGAGGCTTGCGCTCATGGGCAGCTGGAACTGCAGGCTGGGCTGGATCCAGAGCGTGAAGGTCGATGTGAACCACAGGGTGCAGGCGGCGCAACCGAAGATGAAGCCCGGCGTACCGGGGGCGGGGTTGGTGGTGTCTGTCGTGATAGCGGCGATGTACAGCGGGTTCAAACCGGTGAGAGTCGCCGACACGTAGCCACCCGCCGCGGGCGAACCACCCACGGTCAACGTCGCCGTGCTGCAGCTACCGCCGAGGTTCGTGATCGAACCAACCGGACCCGCCGAGGTGCCATAGAACCTGAAGGGCAAGCCCTGGGCCCACGGCGTGGCAGCCGGGCCACTCACGATCGTGGTGAAGGCCGGGACGGCGGTGGTGCTCTGGGCGCCGTTGCCGGTCACAGCCATCGTGGGGGTGGTGAGCGGCGGGCAGAAGCTGACGCCGACGTAGCCAAAGCGCAGCCAGTACGTGCCGTTCGCAATGATCAGCGGTGGACTCAGCGTGACCTTCAGCGATTGGATGTTGCGGGTGAGGCCGATCGGCGTCGGCACCGTTCGGTAGATGTTGGTGAACGTGTTCGCATACGCTGTGACACCCACCGTCGTCCCGACGGCCGCGGGCAGCGTGGTCAGGTTCACTGCGAGGCCGGGGAGGCTGTTGCCGCTCACGTCGACCAACGGTACGCCACCGGCGCCCGGAATGCCGCCGGAGTAGATCTCGAGGCGGAGGTCGGTTGCGCTGACGGCTGCGGCGCCGGTCAGGTAGCCAAACACCTCGATCTCGTTGACAACCCACGGGCCGCCGCACACCGTGAAGTCGTCCGCCAGGTTGTTGCCGGCGGCGTTCTGCGCGCCGTAGCCGAAGACCGTGTGGCCGGGACCGGCGGGAGGCGCAGCCGTCTCCAAGACGCTGATTGCGTTGCCAGCACCGTCGACGCCGGTTTGCAGCGGGCCGTTGGAGTAGATCTGTGCGACGAGGGAGGAGCTGAGTGCGAGGAGAGACAGGGCTCGTAGAGTCATGGTTGCTTCTAAGTGGAAGGGAAGTGAGTGAGGGTTACGTTTCTGCAGCAGGTTCGCGAACCGCGAGCGACAACAGACCATCGAGGCCGCGGCTGCTCGCTGCACACAACGGTTGCAGCAAGACGACAAGCTACCGCGGGTGACGAACTGCACAAGTGGCGCATCGCACCTCGCCAGTTGCGGACGACCGTCGCACGCCTGCAGCGGGTAGGAAGATCAAGCAGACATTCCGGACTCCCGGACTGCCCGGGAACCACCGCGGCACCATCCGCACCCTTGGCCGCGCGTCAGCGCCCATGCCCGACCCTGCTTGGCCGGTGCGTCCTGGCGAGATTCGGCGGTTGGCACAGACCGGTGGCCAGCAGCGATCCGTTCGCTGCTCCCTACCACTGTCGTCCGGCGTAGCGGCAAAGGTGTTCCAATTGCCTGCGGTTTCCCGCCGCCACACGCGCCGCTGCATGCGGTGAGAAGCCATCGATGTCGGTGCACAGCGGACCCTTCACGAACGCCCGTCACGCGTGCCTTGACCGACCCGCAGGTCACGATGGCCAGCTCGTTCACCAATCGCAGCTACCCCCTGCACCGCTGCGATGCGTGCAAGAAGGACGACGTCGTGGCGTTCTCGTGCAAGGGACGCGGCTTTTGCCCAGCGTGTGGGACGCGGCGCATGGTGGACACGGCGGCGTGGTTGGTGGATCGCGTGATCCCCGAGGTGCCGGTGCGGCAGTGGGTGCAGTCGCTGCCGCATGCGGTGCGGGTGCTGTGCGCGTATGACCCAGGGGTGAGTGCCGCGGTGCGCGGATCCTGGTGCGGGCAGTGTCGAGGTATTTTGGACGGCCAAGTACGCGATCGAGAACGATCCGCACCGCCTTGAGGTCGCCTTCGAGGGCCTTCCTGGGGACCTTTCGCATGATCGCCGTGACGTGCTCAGGGCCGATCGCCTCCATCGCCGCGCGCCGCATCTTGACGGCTTGCGTGGCCATTGGATAGCCCGGACCGCCCGGGTTGCCCTTGGCGAAGCGGCCATGATCGTCACGGTGTTCCACTGCGTTTGGGTGAGGGGAATCTGATGGTGTTGCTGCGGAGTTGTCGCCGGCGTTGGTCACGAATCACGCCTCCGTTCGCGCCATCCCACGTTCGACCGCGACCTCGGCGAACGTGCGGTCGTCGTCGTCGAGCGTGGCCTCCTGCCCCGTCGCCTTTTGCCACCGACGAATCGCGACATCGATGAAGGGCGGCGATATCTCGATCGCGCGACACCTCCGGCCCGTGCGTTCGGCACCGATGAGTTGCGAGCCGCTGCCCGAGAACGGCTCCCACACGACGTTGCCGACGTTCGTGTGCTTCTTCATCGGGCGCACGAACAGCTCAACGGGCTTCGAAGTAGGGTGGTCGCCTGCGACGCGCGCCTTGCCGTCCCAGTTACACTCCCAGACGCTGTCGTGCTCGTGCACGCCGTCGTGCTCCGGCTTGTCACCTTGCCGCCAGCCCATCACGCAGGGCTCGTGGCGGAAGTGCCAGTACACGCGGCCGAACACCGGGCTCGGCTTGACCCAAATGATCTGCTGGTGATCCAAGATGCCAAGGTCCCGCCAGATGCGCTGGATATCGCCGCAGCGCTTGTGGGCGTGCCAGCAGTAGATCGCGCCCTTCGGCCCGAGCACCTCGAGCACGTTGATGAACACTGCCCGAAAGAACCCGTCCGCGTCCTTGATGTCGATCTCGCGGTACGTGGCGGTCCAGTCCTTCCCTGAGGCGTTGGGCCGCTCGCCGGTGTAGTCGACGAGGTAGGGTGAGGTAGGGGGGGGTCGGTCGCGACGAGCGCCGCCTTCTCGCCGGCCATCACGCGCAGCACATCCTTCAGGTTGGTGCTGTCGCCGCAGAGCAGGCGGTGGTCGCCGAGCACCCACAAGTCGGCGGTCTTGGCGATTGCGACGGCGGGTGGATCTTCGGCGCCCTCGTCGTCGAGCTGCTTGTCGACGTCCTCTTCCTGTTCGCGCAGCTGCTGGATGAGCGCGTCGATGTCGTCCGCGCTGTAGCCGACGCCTTCGAGCGCGTCTTCCTGGCAGCGCCTCCTATCAGTTCTTCCTGCGGAACCCGCCCATGAAATAAATGATGAGGCAAATCAGGAGGACAAGCCCCAGGCCGCCGCCACCATAGGCCGGTCCGCCGTAGTAGAAGCCGCCGCCGCCGAACAAGAGGAGGAGGATGAGGAGGATGACGAGAAGCTGCATGCCCGTAGAGTAACAGCCTGCGCGCGACCAACACGTGTTGTTGCGGGATTCCCGACCGATGCGTGGTGTCGGTCACCTGACGGGTCATCGATCGGGATGCCGGCTTGGGCTCATAGTACGATTCCTGGATATCGCGGTTGTTCTTCTAGCGAACCCGGATCAGATCCGCCGCGCCGGCTTCACGGTGCAGGACAACTGGAAGTTGCGCGAGGTCGTCGGCAACCGCGGGCAGGTGTTCAACGGGCGCGTGATCGACGCGATCCGCAGGGGTGCGGCCGACTCAAGAAGATCCTCGCGGGCGACTGTGCGAAGAGGTTCCCTGCGGAATTGGCTAACAACGGCCAGACCCGGCAGAGCGGTCAGCTCGCGCTGATCCTGCTCACGCTGTTGAAGAGCGGCGAGTCGCCGAGGGATCCGGTAATCGCGAAGGCGCTCGACGATCTCAGGCAGCGGCACATCGCCGACACCTATTCGCTCGGCGTCGCACTGCTCGCACTGGAGGCCTGTTACACGCCCGCCACCGAATGCGACGACCTGCTGGCTGGCCGACTCTCGGCGCCGCAGCGGCGGCAGCCGACTGACGAGGACAGGAAGACCATCGCCGGGTGGGTCGAGCAACTGCTCGGCAACCGCACCGAGGGGGCTCGCGACAGCGCGACGAAGTGGCACTACCTGCCGTCGCCGGACTTCGACAACTCCTGCTCGCAGTACGCGGTGCTGGGGCTCTGCGCAGCGGATCTCTGCGGGGTCGAGGGCGGTCCGGGAGTCCGAGATGTCTGCTTGATCTTCCTACTCGCCCCAACGCGAACCCGCGCGGTCCAGGAGATGGCTGGCGCGTCATGCGCGCTCAGGGGGAACCGTGGCGGGACGTGCGCGACGGCAGCTACAAGGATGCGCCGGGCGCTCGGCCTCGCGCAAGGCGGCCGAGCAGAGTTCGAGCAGCCTGTTCGCCGGACTGAGGCCTCCTCGCAATCTCGTGCGCTGACAGCCACGCCGACACCCACCATGTCGTGCGCAGCGGCGGCGATGGTGGCGCGAATCCGACTGCAGCACGCTAGCGAGGTTCGGGCGCAGCGACAACCGCGGGGCGGCGCCGGCACAACGAGACCACGGCCTCGCCGGTGATCCAGAGAGCCAGCGCCAACAACACGGTGGCGACTACGGCCAGCACGGGGTCGTTCGCGTTGCCGATCTGAAAGACGAGCGCCGTCATCGTCATCGCCATCATGAACACCATCGGCACGCCGACCGCGATGCGCAGCAGCACGCTGCGGCCCGTGTTGGCGAGCCACAGCGACAGGCCGACGAGCGTCAGCCCCGCCAGCAACTGGTTGGTCGAACCAAACAGCGGCCAGATCACCTTGTAGGCCGGCACGATCACACCCTTGGCGTCGACGACCGTCTGCGCCACGAACCACGCCGGCAGCAGCAGCGACACGACCGTGCCGACGATGCCCGCCGTGCGCGTGCGCCAGCCCGTGAACTCCGTGAACAGATAGCGCGCGAGCCGCGTGCAGACGTCGAGCGTGTCGTAGACGAACGTCGCAAACGCGAGCATGCCGAAGGCGACCGCAAACTGCAGCGGGATGCCGAGTTCGTGCAGGAACGAGCCGATGCCGACGCCGAAGACTTTCTCGGGGCCCATGCTGGCGACCTGCGAGCCGGGCTTCAGGATCATCACGCAGGCCAGCGCCAGCAGCGCGACGACGCCTTCGAGCAACATGCCGCCGTAGCCGACGAGGTGCGCGTCGGTCTCGCGGTCGATCTGCTTGCTCGTCGTTCCCGAGCAGACCAGGCCGTGGAAGCCGCTGCAGGCACCACACGCGATCGTGATGAACAAGAACGGCACGAGCGGCGAGCCGTTCTGCGCCGTGAAGCCCGAGAACGCCGGCCATTCGATGGTCGGGTTGGCGAGCAACAGGCCGATCAGACCGCCGCCGAGCGTCAAGTAGAGGAAGAAGCCACCCAGATACCCGCGCGGCTGCAACAAGAGCCACATCGGCAGCACCGAGGCGATGCCGCAGTAGGCGAGGATGAGCCAAGCCCACCACAAGGACGGCACGTCGCCGGTGGCGGTCAGGTCGATCGGCATCAGCGGTCCGAGCCAGATGGCCAGGCCGACGGCGGGCACGAAGACGATCGTCACGAGCCACAGCGGCGGCCGCAGCAATTTGACGACGACGCCCATCAGCAGGCTCAGCGCCAGGTAGAGCATCGAGCTCGATGCGACGCCAGCGCCCGATACCGCGATGTTGGGCCCGCTGCTGCCCGGCACCGCGACGTCGAGCGCTTCGACGAACGCGCGCGCGGTGACATCGGTGAAGGCGATGATCACGTAGATCAGCGCCAGCCAGATGTAGATCGTGAAGACCGTGTAGCTGCGACCGTTGAGGTTCTGCTTCAGCACCTGCGCGATCGAGCAGGCGCCGTGCCGCACCGAGCCTATCAGCGCCGCGAAGTCGTGCATGGCGCCGATGAAGATGCAGCCGAGCAGGATCCACCAGAACGCCGGTCCCCAGCCAAACCACATCGCTGCGAGGATCGGTCCGACGATTGGCCCTGCCGCCGAGATCGCCGAGAAGTGCTGCGAGAGCAGGTAGAAGCGCGGCGTCGGCACGAAGTCCTCGCCGTCTTCGTGTTCGTGCGCGGGTGTGCGGGCCGTCGCATCGAGCCCGAACAAGCGGCCGAGCAGCCGGCCGTAGAACCGGTGGGCGAGTGCCAGGGCGACGAGGGACAGCAGGAGGATGGCCGCGAGCGACGGCATGTGCGCATGCTGCCGCGCCGCGGGGAAGATGGCGAGCACTGCTTGTGGATGCTCGCAACCGCTGCAACTGCTTGGCCGCGATGGACGCGGGGCGCATCGGTCTGGATACTTGTCGCGGAGCTTTCGAAGCCATGCAACCGATCCCGTTCCTCGTCGCTGCAGTTGTCATCGCACCGACTGCTCGCACCCAGGTCACGATGATCCACCTGCTCGAGATCGACGTGGCCAACGCCGTGAGTGGCATCGGCGACAACGTGTCGGCCGTCGCATGGACTGGCGCGGACCTCTACGTCGCCGGCTACAACAGCTCGAATACGGCGCAGGTCGTGGCGATCAACAAGCTGAGCTCGGTGTTCACCACGCCGATCTGGGCCACACCGTTCGGTGTGCAAGCAACGACGCCAGCGCAGCGCGGCTACATCAACCTCGACTGGAACGGCTCGACCAACCGACTCGCGGCGGGCTTCGATCCCGGCGTGCCCGTGCCTGATGGGCTCACGCTCTGGGACGCCAATGGCACGCAGCTGTGGCAACGGTTCGGGCGCGGCAGCAGCGGGGTCGCCTTCGATCCTGGTTTCCCCGGCGGCAGTGCCGCGCTCGGCGCCGGTGTGGCTTGGGCGAGGTTTGGCACCAGTGGGCGCGCGCTGCAGGATGCCGCCGGCAATGCGATCTGGAACTTCGTCACGGGCATGGGCCTCAACGTCGCCGGACAGGGCTTCTTCTTGCGCGACATCGGCTTCGACCGCAGCCGCGGCGACATCTATGTGCGTTCGTCCAACAACGTGCTCCGCGGTGTGCGAACCGGTGACAACGCGTGTGCGATGGCGCTGCTCGTCGACGCCGTCGATGCCGACAACGTGAACCAGCAGAACATCTGCTGCGTCACGACGGCCGTTGGCACGGTGGTGCTCTGGAACGAGCGTTGGTCGGGGGCGTCCGGCCAGAACTGGACGGATGTGATCCGCGCCGTGCGTCCGGACGGCTCACCCGAAGCGATCGACTGGGGCGGCTTCGTGCCGCAGACCGGTGTCGGTGCCCACGACTTCAGCTTCGATCCGGGGATCGGCACGCTGGCGATCAGCGACTTCGCCAACGGCAAGGTGCACATCTTCGCCATCGGCGTGTTGCCCTACTACTCCTACGGGTTTGGATGCCCGGGCGAAGGCAACCACTTCCCGCTGCTGTCGGCGACGGGCGGTCTGCTGCCGGGGCTCGGCGGCAACCTCACCTACGAGCTGAGCCAACTGGCGCCGCTGTCGCTGGCCGTGCTCGGACTCGGGCTCGCGACCCAACAGGTGCCGTTGAGCAACAGTTGCGC
>JBDSBS010000301.1:0-4276 GCA_039921435.1 Planctomycetota bacterium
GGCCACCGCGGCGACCGCAGCAATCAGTGGCTCGCGAACGCCGGCGCGCGGGCAACAAACTGCAGCTTGGCATCGGGATGCAAACTCGTCAGCAGCAGCGTCGCGAGATCGGGCGCCACCTTGCCGCGGAACGTCTCCTTGCCGTTGACCGCCACGACGACTTCTTTGTCGAGCGCGAGCACACGTTCGTCGAGCAGCACGTAGAGGCCGTCGGTCGGTTGGTCGCATTGCACCGTCACGGCGTTGTTAACGCGATCGAGGTCGGCTGTGACGGTCGCCTTCAAGGCCGGTGTTTGCCAATGCAGCCAATAGAACTGCTGCTTGGACGTTACGTCGGGTTGCCAGACGATGCGCTCGGGCACCGGATTGCGCGCGCGCGGCGCGATCTTCTCCATCTGACCGATGTAGCCGCCCGGCGGATCGCGATGGCCGCGGCCGTCGACTTCCCAGTAGTCGTGGTCGAAGCCGCCCCAGAGCTTCTTGGCCTCGACGAGGCGCTGCACGGCATAACGGCTGTCGTCGACCGGCGCGAGTTCGTCGTCGCGACTGTGGTAGACGGACACGAAGACCGAACGAAGCGACGGGAAGATGCCGGTTGGCATGTCCACGATCGGCCCGCCCTTGCTTTCGCGGATGGGTGAGGGGGTGCCCGAGCTCGGCGCGATCGCGGCCAAGCGGTCAGCGTGGTGGGCGCCGAGCACCCAGCTGCCGAAGCCGCCCATGGAATGGCCGACGAAGACGACCTTGTTGGAGTCGACTGGCCATGTTCGCAGCGCGGCGTCGAGCAGTGCTAGCACGAACTGCTCGTTCTCAGGCGCGGTCCAACTCGTGTTCGGCGCGAGAATCTGCGGCGCGATCATCGCGAAGCCGAGCTTGGCGAAGACGGGCCCATACGCGCTCGCGTCGGGCTCCAGGTCCGGTTGGCCGCCGCCGTGCAGTGCGAACGCGATGCCTTTGGGCTTGCTGGTGTCGCCGCCGATCAAGTAGCGCCCGCGGTGCTCGACCTCTGTCTTGTCCTTGTGTTTCTTACTGGCTTCGGGCCAGAACCAGTTGTCGGGCGCGGAGTCCAACGTGCGGCCCTTGGTCCACAGCTTGCTGATCTTTTTGCGCCAGGTCGCCAGCTGAGACTTGTCGAGAGGTGGCACATTCGCGATCTGAGCGAGCATCGCATCGCGCTCGGTGCTGCCACTCCCGATGCCGCTGTCGCTCGTCGCCTCGGTGGCCAGGAACGCCGCGACGAGCTGGTCGAGGTCCTTGCCGCTTGGTGGCTTCTCTTGGGCCGCCAGGACAGGGATCCACGCGAAGAACGAGACGACGACGAAGTTGCAGTGCATGGCGTGACGAGTTGCATCGTAGGTGCGTTCGGCGAGGTCGCCACGGTGCACCTTCAGGATCCCTGAGACCTGCGCTCTGGCTCAGACCGAGTCGAGCCCGTCGATCCAACACGCCGGCAGTGCGCGCCCTGGCGAATGCGCCATCGGCCCATCGGCAGTGAACTCGCCGATGACATAGCGGCTCAGCAGTGTGCGCAGCGACGAGCGGAACGGCGGCAGCAGCAGCACGGCTTCGATCTGGTCGGCCAGGTGCATCGCGGCTGGCAGTAGTTCCGCGAGTGTTTGGTCGCTGCCACCGAGTTCGTGCCAGTGACCCTGCAGGTCGGCACCCTTGCCGCAGCACGCATAGGCGACGATGGCGCCGTCGCGTTCGAGCACGGCCGTGGTCATGCCGGGCGTCGTCAGCAGGCGCGACATCAAAGGCGCCGAACGTTCGACGCGCCACGGCTTCTGTTCGTGCAGTGCGTGTAGGGCTTCATGGTCGCGCACTTCGGCGAGGCGCACGCAGGCCACAGCACTGCGTGGACCGCGCGCGAGCTGCAGACACGTTTCTTCGCGGCCGGCAACGAAGCCGTGCCGCGCGTAGAGTTGGGGCCGTTCGGCCCAGAGCAGCACGTGGTCTGCGAGCGGGCCGGTCGTGGCGAGGGCTGCGGCGATGACCTGGCTCGCGAGGCCGCGGCAACGCTGCTCCGGGTCGGTGGCCACCGAGCCCATGAGGCAGACGGGAAAGGTCTCCGAGGCGCCGTGCACGGCGACCACGCGACACGCGCAGTGACTCAGCAGGCGGTCGCCGTCGCAGAGCACGAAGAAGTGCCCTTCGCCATCGCGGCGGTAGAGCTGCGGCCAGGTGTGCTGCACGCCGTAGAAGCTGTCACCGAGCAGCCACTCGTCGAGCTGCGGCAGCCAGCGTTGCACCTCGGCGCGGCCGATGTGCCGGACCTGTGCAACCGTGGCGGTCATGTCGCCTGGCCGCGGAAGGCTGCTTCGAGTCGTTTGCGCAGGTCCATCGCGGTGACGAAGCCGTCGTCGGCCGCGCGCAGAGCGGCTTGCAGTTGTTCGGCGTCTTTAGCTGGCGGCAGGTCCCGGTGTTCGGCGACGAGGCGTTCGAGTGAATCGATCAGCTTCTGAAAACTCGGCGTCTCGGTGCCGGCAGCGCCGTTCAGTGGCGGAGCGGTCGCACCACCGGCGGCGCGAAGGCCATCGATCTTGGCGAGCAGGTCGGTCATGCGATCACCGCAAGAAGCCCTGGAGACTGGTTTGCATCACGCGGGCACTGACCTGCAGCGCCGCCTGGTAGGACAGTTCCTGCTTCTGCAGTTCGAGGATGGACGCGGCGAGGTCAGTGTCCTGCACGAGCGAAAGGGACTCGGTGCGCGAGATGCGCAGGCCTTCGACGCGATTGCTGAGCACGTCCATGCTCGACGAACGGAAGCCGAGTTCGCGCACGCCGTCGAGCACTGCATTGTGCGCGTTGTCGATCTCGCCCAGCAACTGAGCGACGCGGTCACGTACGACCTGGTCTGGCAGCGCCCCGTCGTTCTTCAACAAGTCGCGCAGCGTGATCAAGGTCGTGAAGGCGTCGAATGTGCCGGCGTGCTTGACCTGCTCCTCGCCGGTGCGAGTCAGGTTCTGCACGTTGACGTTGAGCACCGTGCCGTCGTACGAGTTGCCGACTTGTGCAGCGCCCGTGAAGTCACTGATCTCGGCGATCGTGTGGCCGCCGTCGACCGACAAACCGGCGCGTGCGGTGAACGTGCCACTCGTGGTCGCCGGTACCCCGGTCACGGTCAACGAGATCGTGCGGCCGTCGGCTGTGCTGAACGTGCCGTTCGTCGTGGGCAGGCCTATGGCCGGACCACCGCCGACGCTCAGGGTGGCCGGCGATGTCGTGAAGGTATAGGCGAGCGGACCGAGTGCCGTCGTCGGGCCAGTGCCTGCCGTGACGGTGCTCGGTGCATCCGTATGCAGGCCCGCGAAGGTGACCTCGAGCGCGCCAAAACCGATGCCCGTGTCGCCAAAGCCCAGTGGCTGGGCGCCCGTCGCAGCGCTGCCGACTTGGGGTGTGAAGGTCACAGCACCGCGCTCGCGGTGCTGGAAGATGGCATCGCCCGGCACGTTCAGTGCCGTCGTGACGCCGGGCGCAACTTCGATGTCGAGGCTGTCGCGGTTGCCCCGGTAGACCACGCGTGTGCCACCGCCGTCGGTGACCATGTCGAACGGGGCGCTGCCGTTCTCCGTGCCGCCGAACAAGAAGCGATCGCCACGGCGGCTGTTGCCGATGCCGACGAGCTGGCCGAGCAGTTGCTCCACCTCGGCCGCGATGCTCTGTCGGTCGTGGGCATTGAGCGTGCCGTTGGAGGCTTGCGTGGTGAGTTCGCGCACGCGCTGCATGAGCGCGGACGCATCCTCGAGGGAGTTGGCGCCCGTGTTGAGGGTCTCGCGAGCCAGGGCGACGTTGTCGCTCAACTGATCGAGGTTCTTCAAGTCGCTCTGCAGCGGCAGGATCCGCAAGGCCCCGGCCGGATCGTCGGAAGGGCGATTGATGCGCCTGCCGGTCGAGATCTCCTGCTGCAGGCTCGAATAGCGGGACAGGCCGCTCTGCACGCTGCGCAGAGCCTGCGAGTAGAGCATGCCTTGTGTGATGCGTACGGTCATGGTTCACCGCCCCAGGTTGATGAGGGTATCGGTCATCTGTTGCGCCACTGCGATGAAGCGAGCGGCCGCTTCGTAGGACTGCTGATAGCTCAGCATGTTGACCATCTCTTCGTCGATGTTGACGCCCGACACGCTGTCGCGATCGGCCTGAAGTTGGTCGAGCAGTTGCTGCTGCGCACCGAGCGCCGAGGTCGCGGCGGACGTCTCGAAGCCGACGTCGCCGACGATGTCGGCGTAGAAGTCCTCGATCGTATTCTTGGCGAGTGAGCCTAGGTCGCGGGTTCGCA
>JBDSBS010000302.1:0-4094 GCA_039921435.1 Planctomycetota bacterium
CACGGGTGCTGCGATGTTGGCGAGTGGCAAGCTGAAGGCGACGAAGAGCAGCGAGCCGGCGCTCAACAAAGGCCGCGCGCGCCACTGCCATGCCAACCACCCGAAGCCAACGACGAGCACGGCACCGGTGAGCACGGCGGCCGCGGCCCAGGTGTCAGTCCACGAACGCACGATGACGAGCTGGGCCGCGCCGTAGTCCGCCGACAGGTGGAACGGCATCGCGGTCAGCAAGGCACCGTAGCCCCACGCCAGCATGCCGCTCAGCGCTCGCATCGCCGGTTCGCAGCCGAGCAACGGATTCTCCAACCGACCGAACGCCGGGTCGCTGCCCGACGGCAGCGAGGCCAGAAACCGCGCGTAGAGCCACAAGTAGATGCTCGCTGCCACGAGTGCGGGTGCGACGACCGTTGCCAGGGCTCGGCGGGGCGGCAAGGCGCCGGTGCGCGCATGGGCCAGCAGGGCGAGCAACGGGGCGCACAGACACCACGCCAATCCACTCTCCTTGGCCTTAGCCGCCGACAGCAGCAACACGCCGGCGATTCCGGACAAGTACCAGCGCCCCTTCGCCAAGGCGCGCGTTAGCAACAGTGTCGCGCCGAGACCACAGCCGAGTGCCAACAACTCGGCGCGACCGACGATGCTGATAACCGATTCGCTGTGGATGGCGTGCAGTCCGAACACGAGGGCGCCCAGTGCCGCACTTCGCGCGCTGGCGCCGAGGGCCCGCAGCAGCAGCAAGCACAGCGCCGCCCCGAGGCCGTGCAGCAGGATGTTGAGCGCATGCTCCGCGTGCGGCTCGTCGCCGCAGATGGCGTAGCGAAGCGCAAACCCGAACGTCGTCAGCGGTCGCCAGGCGCGCGCGGCCGGCGCGTGGTGCGGCCACCAGCCGTTCGTCAGGTACTCGTCGAGCGGCCGCAGTTCGACAACCAGCGGGTGCCGAAGTTCGCCCTGCACCCCCATCGCCGCCGCCCGGTCGTCCCACGTGAAGTCGTTGCCCAGCGACGGCGCATACAGCGCGCAACTCGCGAGTACGACTAACATGACCCAGAGGCGACGCGTGGGAGCTGCGCAGCCGCTGGCGTGGGCACCTTCGATTCGCGGTTGAAGCGTTTTCACGGTCCGTGGCGTGGGTCTGGCTCTCGTGTTGACCCCAGTTTCGAGAAGAGCAACGTCATTGTCTCAGGCCGGTCGTTCCCGCACGGACAGCAGTCCAAGGCGGCGCCAGCCAATCGCTAGCAGCCACGTGTGCGCGTCGGTCACTGGGGGTCACTGGGGGTCACTGGGGGTCACTGGGCGGATGACGGCTGTAAGGCCACGCACGACGATGGTCTCGCGAAAGCCGTCCCGCGCGCGATGCGAATGAGCAGGCCTTGCACGCTAGGCGACAGAGTGCTTCGGCCGGTCGCCTCGACGACGAAGCGGGTGACGGCGGCCTTCTGTTCTGCGCCCGCTCTCGCTTAGCACTCGAAAGGCTTGGCAACTTACATGTGCCTGTCTTGGGCGTGGCAATCATGATTCCGCATGAATCAAGTCTCCGAGCCGCACGGGCACAAGAGTGCAGACCGGGATTCTGCGGGCAAGTTGCGGACCCTGAGTTTCGCGGACCTCGGGAGCAATGCTTGGACTGACTTCACAGCTCCCACAGGAAAGACGACGGATGCGCGCCATCGGCGCGCTTCAACCCGGCCGCCGCCGCTCCTCGAGTTCGGCGAGCGTCTTGGGCCAGTCCTTCTTGAGCAGCGTGGAGAGGCCGCGATCGGCGAGCAGGCGACCGCCGCACTGGCACTCTGCGCAGTAGTTGCATTCGTTGTCCGCGTAGCGAATGCGCTGCACGGCGGCATCACAATCCGGGCACGGTTTGCCGAAGCGACCGTGCACGGCCATGCCATCGCGAAACGCGGTGACCTTGTCGGGAAATCCATCGCCGACCTCGACGCGCAGCTGCGCGGTCCACTTCGCGAACGTCGACACGACTGCCAGGCGCAACCGTTCGGCCTGCTCGTCGCTGACGCGCGAGGTCAGCACAACGGGGCTGAGGCGCGCTGCGTGCAGGATCTCGTCGGAGTAGGCGTTGCCGATGCCCGAGAACAACGTCGGGTCACAGAGCGCGCGCTTGAGCGTGCGGTTCTCGCGCCGCAGCGTGGCGGCGAACTGCTCGGCCGAAGCGTGCTCGACCTCGAGCCCGCCGCGATCGAATTTGGCGAGGGCCTGGCGTCCACGAGCGACGTGCAGCGAGGCGCGCCTCTTGGTACCGGCTTCGGTCAAGACGAGCGTGCCCCGCGCGAAGTCGAACGCGGCGAGGTCCATCTTGCTGCCGAGCTTGCGTTCGCGCGCGAACCAGCGCAGTCGGCCTGCGATCATCAAGTGCAGCACGAGGAACAGTTCGTCGGAGAACACGAACACGAGCCGCTTGCCGAGCCGTTCGACCGCTCGCAGCTCCTGTCCGTGCAGGGCATCGAGCGGCGGCTCGACCGATCGCAACAGGAACGGGCTGCGCAGGCGCACCGCCTCTAGCACCTGGCCACCGAGCAGCGCTTCGATGCGTTCGCGGTAGACGGTGACGTCGGGCAGTTCAGGCATGCGGGCCCGCGTTCACTTGCCGACCGAGAGCACGACATCGTCGAGCCACAGCTCGCCGCCCATGACGAGCACCACCTGCACGACGGCGCGCACGGCCCCCTTCTGGTCCCAGGTCTTGTCGAACTTCTGCCAGTCGGTGTCGGCCGGCACGCGCACGAGGTCCACTTCTTTGTGCACCGCTTCGCCGTCGGCGCCGTAGAGCCAGACCTTGATCCAGGCGTTGCCGATGCCCTTACTCTTGAGCTGCGCCGACACGCTGACGGTGCCGCCCGCGGGCAGCTCGACCTCCTGCGTCAACAGATCGAGCGGCGGGCCGCCGGTCTTCTGCAGGTGCAGCGATTGCTTGCCATCGGTGCGTTCGTCCTTGACGGTCTCGGCCTGCAGGCGCGTGCTGTTGTTGACCTGGTTCCAGCCTGCGAGTCCCTTCTCGAAGCTCGGGTTGTCGAGCAGGTTCGCGCCCTTGGCCAACGGCTTGGCCGCAGGCTTCGCCGCCTTCGTGGCGGGCCACACCGGCTTCGGCGCCTTCTCGTCGCTGAGCAGCCAACGCAGTCCTTCTTCGATGCGCGGTAGCGGGTTGTCGTGCCAACCATGGCCGCCGTCGTAGGTCGACAGCCGCACCTCGGCACCGGCCTTCGTCAACGCGTCGAACGCCTCGCGCACGAACCGGAACGCGGTGGTCTGGTCGTCGGGCGACTGGTCGAGGAAGAACCGGCGACCCTTGGCAGCACGCAGGTCGCCGAGGCCCGGCGGCCACACCGACATCGCCACGTAGCCGCGTTCGAATAGCGTGTCCTTGGCGATGAGCATGGGATAGACGGCCGGACCGCTCGAGGACCACGCGACGAGCACGCGGCGGGCCGGATCGATCGGTTGCTTCTTCTCGACGGCCTCTTTTTCGACGGCAGCGACCACGGCGCGCACGTACTCGTCGGTCGTGTACTTCATGCCCGGCACCTTGCTGCTCGCCAGAGGCCAGACGATGCGCCGGTCGGCTTGCCACTTCACAGCGGTGACCAGCACCCCGGTGCAGTCATCAGGCCGCTGTGCCAACAGCCCGTTCTCGACCCACGGCAAGAACTCGCGCGAGCCGTCGCCACCGGGCAGCACGACGATGAGCCCGCCCTCCTTGCCGCTGCCCAGCGGCTTCTTTGGCGGCACGACGAAGTAGAGGCTCTGCGGCAGTTCGGCCAGCGTGCACTCGACGGCCAACGAATCGGGCGCCTGGGCACGCGGGCCGGTCCCCAGACACGACAGCGCCAGCAGCGCGGCGCAGCTCGGAATGCGGAGAGACATCGCGGAGACTCTAACCGCGGTTCGCCCACTGCGCGTCGCACTCGAGAAGCAGAGCACTGCCGACACTCACAGCCGCCGCGTCGCCAGCGACTCCACGAACGGCGCCTCATGGATCATGTGCATCGTGCAAGCCTCGCCGAATCGGGCCGGAAGCCGCGCGACCGGCAATCCTCATGCCGACGCTCCGCACGCAGCGCGCGTACCGCTGGCGCTGGCGCTGC
>JBDSBS010000303.1:0-6961 GCA_039921435.1 Planctomycetota bacterium
GCCGAGATCATGAACGTCAACGAGGGTGGCGGCATCGACTACCGCGATGCGCACTTCGGCCCCGGCAGCTGGGAGATCATGCAGAAGCGCTACGGGTTGACCGGGGACAAGGGCAAGCTGCGGTGAACGCGCTTCACCGCGCGCCGAGAATCGAGAGTCACGCACGCCGGCCGCGCTACGGCGCGTTCATCTCCTACAGCCACGCCGCCAGCCGCGACGTCGCGCGCGGCTTGCAGAAGTGGCTGCAAAGCTATGCCAAGCCCTGGTATCGCTGGCGCGCGGTCAACGTCTTTCGCGACGAGACCGATCTCGCCGCGGCTCCGGCGCTGTGGTCAAAGATCACGCTAGCGCTCGACGATTCCTCGCACTTCATCTTGCTTGCCTCGCCCGAGGCGGCGCAGTCGAAGTGGGTGAAGCGAGAGATCCATCACTGGCTCGGCAAGCGCCACGCCCAAGCACTCGCCGATTCGGCGCTCGATACGCCTGTCGCCGATGCCCAGCCCGCGCGCGGGGCGTCGCTGCTGATCGCTCTGACCGACGGCGAGATCGCGTGGCGCGACGGGGACAGTGCACACGGCCGTGGCGATTTCGACTGGCAGCACACGACCGCGCTACCGCGGGCGCTCGCCGGCGTCTTCAGCGAGGAGCCACAATGGGTCGATCTGCGCCAGATCGTCCGTCGCGACGATCTGCGCAACAGCTTGTCCCGCAGCAACGCCGAGTTCATGCAAGCGGTCGCGCAGCTCGCGGCGCCGATCCGCGGAATCGTGGATGTCAGCCGCCTGGTGGGCGAAGACTTCCGCCAGTACCGGCGAACGATCCGAACGGCATGGGCTGCGGTGCTGGCCCTTGCACTGCTCGCTGCTGCGGCGCTGTGGCAGTGGCACGAAGCGGTATTGCAGCGTGAACAGACGGCTGCCGAGCTACGAGCCAAACAGATATCGCAGTCGCGCTTCCTCGTCGATCAATCGCGGCAAGTGCTGGCGACTCACGATGCCGTGACAGCGGCGCTGCTCGCGCTCGAGGCGCTGCCGGCCGACACGGGCGCGCGCGACGCCCGACCCTATCTGCCCGAGGCGGAGGTGGCCTTGTTCGCTGCGGTCGCCGAAGCGCGCGAACTCGAGGTCTTCGGCGGGCACACCGACGGTGTCAGAGCGGCTGCCTCGAGTCCCGACGGAACGCGCGCGGTTACGGCTTCCGACGACGGCACGGCGCAGCTCTGGGACGTCGCGAGTCACGCCGTAATCGCCGTGCTGCGTGGGCATGAGTCGGGACTGACAGCGACCGCGTTCAGTGCGGACGGCCGGCGCATCATCACCGCCTCCGGCGACGCGTCGGCGCGCATCTGGGATGCCACGAGTGGCACTTTGCTCGCGGTGTTGCGTGGTCACCAGCAGGAGGTCACGTCTGCCACGTTCAACGCCGATGGAACGCGCGCACTCACGGCCTCCATCGATGACACGGCGCGCGTGTCGGACGCCGCGAGCGGCGCGGAGCTGCTCGTGCTTCGCGGTGGTGAGGATCTCGTGGGCTCGCACATCCGGGTCGATCGCGTGAACTCAGCGGCCTACAGTCCAGACGGCACACGCATCGTCACAGCCTCGGAAGACGGCACGGTGCAAGTGTGGGACGCCACGGACGGCAAACCGCTCGCGCAGCTGCGCGGTCACCAGGGCGGCGTCACCGCCGCCGCGTTCACCCCGGATTCGAAGGGCATCGTCACCGCCTCGGCCGATGGCAGCGCACGCTTGTGGAACGCGGCGACCGCCGCCGAGCTGGCCGTACTCGAGGGTCACACGCACACCGTCATCTCTGCGGCTTTCAATGCCGACGGGACGCGGCTCGTCACCGCGTCCTACGACCGGACGGCGCGCATCTGGGACTTGGCAGCCCGCGCCAAGGTGGCGGCGCTGCTATTCCCTGGCGGCGACAGGCCGAGCACCGCCGACACGCCGGCGCTGCGCTGGGATCCTGAGGACAAGCAGCTTGCGGGGCATACGGACTTCGTCTCTGCCGCAGCCTTCAGTCCGGATGGGGCGCGCGTCGTGACTGCTTCCTGGGACGGAACGGTGCGGCTATGGGATGCAGCTACGACCACAGCACTCACGGTGCTGGGCGGGCATACGGATCACGTCTACTCGGCGGCGTTCGACGCGGACGGCAGCCGCGTCATGACGGCCAGCGCCGATCACACCGCGCGGCTGTGGTCGACCAAGAGCGCGCCGCTCGAGGTCATGCGCATCGCCAGCGGCACGACCTACGATGTCGCCTTCAGCGTCGACGGAACGCGAATAGCGACCGCCGATAGCGATGGCACGGCGCGCGTATGGGACGCCGACAGCGGCCGCGAGCTCGCAATCATGCGTGGCCATCAAGGCGACATCCGTTCTGTGGCATTCAGCTTGGATGGAAAGCGCGTGGTGACAGCCTCCGGCGATGGCTCCGCGCGGGTGTGGGATGCCGCGAATGGCACGCAGATCGCGTTGCTCCGCGGCCACACCGGGCGCGTCATGTCGGCCGCTTTCAGTCCCGATGGCGCACAGATCGTCACGGCCTCACACGACAGCAGCGTACGGCTGTGGGAGGCGACGAGCGGCCGCCAGCTGTCGGCGCTCGGCACCCACGACAATCTCATGTCGTCCGCCGCGTTCAGCCAGGATGGTACGCGCATCGTGACGGCATCCTTCGACGGCACAGCGCGGGTGTACGACACTGCGACCGGCGCCGAGCTGGTCGTACTCGAGGGCCACGAAGCGGCGCTCGTGCAGGCTGCATTCAGTCCGGATGACGCACGCATCGTCACGGCGTCCGACGACGACACGGCGCGCGTGTGGGACGCCGCGAGCGGTCGCGAACTCGCGGTCTTGCGCGGCCACGAGAATGCGCTGCGGTCGGCGGCCTTCGGTCCGGACGGCATGCTGATCGTCACGGCCTCGCTCGATCGGACGGTGCGAGTGTGGACGGCATCGAACGGCGCGCTGCGCGCGGTCTTGCGCGGTCACGGCGCAGCCGTGCTGGCCGCCGAATACAGTCCGGACGAAACGCGCGTCGTAAGCGCCTCGGCAGATGGTGCCACGCGTGTGTGGCGTGCGTTCGCGACGACGCAGGCACTCATCGATCACGCGCACCGCATCCTGCCGCGCGAGCTGACGACGGAGCAGCGGGCGAAGTACTATCTGGATGCGGTGGTGACCGCCGGCCGTTGACGCGCCGAACGTAACGCACGTTCCTCGTGTGCGCCGTTGGGCGCGGCGTTGGGCATCGATCCCGCGTGCGCAGCGGCGCGTGCGGGACCTTGCCTCGAAAGACCGAAAGACCGGACGCGCGCGGCGCTCCAGGCGAAGTTCGTGACTCTCGGAGTGGGTGGGCTTTGACCGGGGGCGGACGGAACCCGACGATCTGCGCTGGTGCCCCGCATGAGCGAACAAACCCGAGAAGTTCGGCGGTGCCGGCTGGCCTTCGCACTGGCACCGCTCGCCGCGCTGTCTGGATGCCTGACCGGCGAGCTCTGGCGCGGCTACGCGTGGCCCGAGCAGACCATGCACGAGCAGCTGCGCGATCGACGAACCACACAGGTCATCGGAACCCTGGTCGAGTCACAGCCGGTGCTCAACAACGGCCTCTGGTGGTGCAATGACCGGGATCCCACGCCCGGGCGCTGGTGGCTTCGCCCGCGCATCGGAGCTGGGGCCGAGTTCGCAGCGGCCCTGCTCGCGGACCCGGACTTCTGCGTGGTGCATTCGGCTGCGGTCGATGCGGTGCGCGGCTACGCCGCCGGCGAGGTGGTCAGCGACGACGCGATACTCGAACTCGATCTGCGACTGCGGGCCGAGGCGATCGGCACGGTGGTGCCCTCGACGGACATCTCACCCGCCGCGGCGCGTGTGCTCGCGACAGCGCGGCCCAACGCCTACCTGGGGGCGGCTGGTCCGGGCGCCGACCCACCGGCGGTCTACCGGCAATGCGCGGAGCGGCTGCCGACCTTAGACCTACGCAGGCTCGTCGGCGCGCCGGTCGCCGTGCACGCCGACGCCTGGGTCTTCGTCGATGCGGACGGACGGCCGGCATTCAGCGGCGGCACCGGCGACGACGCGTTGCCGCCAGCGGCGGATGACGAAAATGCGCCACTGGCCGATCGGCTCGCCGCGCTGCGGGGGCTGTCGCTGCTCGTGCGTGTTCGCCATTGCGGGGATTCGACGATGCTGCGTTTGCGACCGGATCACGTGTGGCTGTTGAGCGGGCTGCAGGTCGATGGCGAGCGATGCGTACATCGCTCGAGCTGGTACCTGCAGGCCGCGCCAGGACCCCTCGCGGCGCCGCCGGCCGTCGATGCGCCGCGCATCGTCTCGACGCTGCAGCTGCAAGAAGACCATTACCAACGCTCGTTCCATCCCGTGCTGGTCGACGGCGATCTCCTCGCCAGGGTCGCTATGACGCCGGTGACCCTCGCACTCGATGTGGTGTTCGGGCCCGGACTCGGTGACTTCCTGCGCTGGATCTCCGGCAAGGGCCCGGACCCGGGCGATCGAAGGAGGCAAGGGAACTGACGCGGGCACCACCGGCACCACCCGCGGCCGGATACCGGCCGCCGGTGAGGTGTGGGAAGATGGGCCCTTTGGCGGCTTCCGAGATCGCACGACCTTCCTGATCAGCCCACGATCTTGACCTTGGTCACGGTCTGCTCGGTCACGAGCACGACCTCCGCGAGGTCTGGCGTCGGCAGGATCGCAAAGGGCTGACCGCCCGGATGAGCGTGCACCGCGTCGAGACACAGTGCGCCGTCCTTGGTGCGGAAGAGCTGACAGGAACGTTCATCGATGGCGATCGCTACCCCGTGCCGCGTCCAACCGAGCGTCGGCCGCACCATGTCCTCGGCATGGTGCGGCCGGCGATCGAGGTCCTTCGCCAACACGTCGACGCACGTGAACCCATCGTCGAACCCGACGAGAACGCGCATGTTGCTGCCTTCCTCCGAACGCACGAGCGAACGCACATCGCGGCCGAGATCCTCGACCCTGAGCTTGCCGTCGGGATCGCCCAACCCCAGCAAGCTGCCGACGGCCAATACGAAGTGGCCTTGCAGCGCCACAGCGCGAGGCGTCGCCTCGATATCGGCAACCGCGATCGGCAGCTGGTGCGTGTGCAGCAAGAAACCGTCGACGCTCGAGTGGTAGAGCACCCACTTGCCATCGCGGTAGGTCGAACTCCACACGCCCCCATCGTCGTCGGAACAAAGCACCACCGTGTCTTCGGACACGGGGCGACTGGCATCGGGCTCGACGATCATGCCGCGGTTTCGCACCTCACACAGCGCCCCGCCAGCTGTCGCAGCCTCATGCCACAACAGGAACATGTCACCGCCGCGCATCGGCAAGAGCTCGAGCGAACTCTCGGCAATCTGCAGCCGCAGTGGCGGCGGTTCGACTTCGTCGTCGCCGATGCGCGCGAGCTCCGCTTCGAGACCATCGAGGTCGCGCGCCAACTCTTCGGGATCGGGCGCCTGCCCGCGCGCCGCCGGATGCACGGCCTGGCCGGGCTCGATGGGCCCGACCGTGAAGCGCGTCAGCAGGTAGCTGAACGCCTGGCCGTCGAGGCGGCGTGCGAGATCGTGCACGATCGCACTCTTGGCGGTGCCCGGCGGCCCAAGCAAGAACGCATGTTCGGCGGCGGCGAGGCAGACGCCGAGCACGTCGATCACTTCGTCCTTGCCGACGAAGGTGCGCTTCATCGGTTCGAGCACGTGCCCGCACAGGCGCTTGGCGATGGCGAGTGCTTCGGTGGCGGCGGCGGCGTTCATGGTGGTGGGGCGCGCCGGCAGAGTTGGTCGTGCACGGCCAGCACGCCCTCGGCGAACTGCCGATGCTCGCCGATTGCCGCCTCGATCGCACGCACGACGCGCGGATCCGAAGTCCGCGACTGGTCGTTGCAGCGCAGGATGCGGTCGACGTAGACGCGGGTCAGGGCCGGGTGGGCGAGCACCGGGCCGGCGTCGACGGAACCGAGCCCAACCATGCCGACCGACGACAGCGGCCACTGCTGTGCGAGCTGGCGCAGCCGCACGAGCAGCGGATCGTCGGGCGCGACGCCGCGCGCGAGCTGGCAGAGGTCGGGCAAGTGGCGCAAGGCGAGGTCGGCGGAGTAGTGCGCGCTCGGAGAATCGGGTCGCGCTGGACAGGGCACGCCGAGCCGTTGGGTCACTGCGTCGACGCCGAGGTCGCGGTGCGCAAACAGCGCACACGCCGCGAAGAGCCGTTCTGCAGCCCAAACCGCCGGCGCGAGTTCGAGCGCGGGCAAGTCCGCCGGGCCGTCGATGCGCACCGCGGCGTCGAAGTCGCGCAGCACCTGGTCGACGGCACCGGGTTGCGGCATGGCATCGCGCGCGACCTGCACGCGGCCAGCGCCCTGCAGGCTGAGGAGGAACTGGCCGAGGTCCATGGCGTGGCGCGGACTATACGGTCTCGTCGCTCGATGCTCGCGCGCTCACCTTCGCCGCGGCGGTGGCGAGACGAGTCCGTGTCCAACTCAATTCCGCTTCGTCAGAGATCGCGCAGCGCCTCGGCCAAGCCGACGAGCGGTAGCGCAACGATGCGCTCACCAAGCTCGAAGGCCCGCTCACCGGGATACACGACGAACAACTTCTCGAGCTCGACGAGCGTCGGTGGATTGTGCAGGTCGATGGCAACGGGGTCCCCATCGGCTCCCGTGATACACGCTCGCAGACCGGCGGCCGTTGCCCCCTCGTGCACGAGCACCTGCGGATGCTGTTTGCCGAGGCATCCGTTCGCGTCGGTTCTGCCAACCACGACCGGCAACCTCTGCGTCGTGCCCGCGGGACCAAAGCCCGACGCCGAGCGCCACTACCAAGAACGCTAGTGCGGCGTTGCGCATGGGCGGCCCGTTCTCGGGATGTGCATCGACGAGCCTTCGCGCAGCCGAGTCAAGGCGCCTCGGTCGCCTCGCG
>JBDSBS010000304.1:0-2650 GCA_039921435.1 Planctomycetota bacterium
CGGCAGATCCGGCGCGTTGACGCGCACGCCGTCAAGTTCGCCCCTGACCGCGAACACGGGCGGCGCACTGGCGGCGCCTGCGCTGTGTGAGGCCACTTGGCACTGGGCGGTCAGCTCGGTGACGCGCGCGGCCGCGTCCATGCGGCCGAAGTCGATGTCGAATACCTGCTGCAGGCGCGCCTGCACGGCGCGATCGAGACCTACATCGCGCATGGACACCGACAGGCGAACCGCCCCGGAACGAAGGTCGACCGTGCCCAAGAGCTCGAGCTTGGTACCGAGGTCCACCGACGTGGCGGAGCCCGTGATCTCGGCGCACGAGGGTGTTTCGCGCAACGGCGTCACGAGCAGCTCCAGGTCGCGCAGTTCGACGGCGGGCACGCCGTTGCGCGGTGTGAAGCGCACCCGCCCTCGGCGCAGTTCGATCGGCGGTATGGTTGGGCTCTCGCTCGCCGGCAGTGCGTCCTTGCGCAGCAGTTCGGCTGCGGTTGGCAGCGTCGGTCCCAATTCGATGGCGACGTCCTCGAGCAGGATGTTGTGCACGGAAACCAGCCCGCCGAGCACGCTGGGGCCGACGTCGATGGACGCGTGTTGCACCGCCAGCAGCGGTTGCCCAGGTCGCGTGGGATCTTCGATGCGCAGCCCCGAGGCCTCCAGACGCCCGGCAGCGAGGTCGATCGTCGTGCTCTGCAGGGTTGCTGGGCAGGCCAACAGCGCTTGCAGTTCGCGATGTAGAATCTGCGTCGCGGCGTTCGAATTCTGCAGCAGAGCCCAAGTCGCGCCGCCGAGCGCGACCAGGAACACGAGCGAGAACAGCAGGATACGACGCCAACTCATAGGAGGGAAAACGGGGGAAACTCTAGCCAGGCGCTCTCGGCGAGCCACTGCCGATCCACGGCTGCTCCACCACCGAGCTGCTCTCGGGCGCGTGCGGAGGTGTGCTTCGCACCCGCCAAAGGCCTGATGCTCGCAGCGCGCGGAACGTGGTTGTGGATCGTTTTGCACCGAATCGTCGTGCGACACTCTCGCTGACGCGCGGCGGGAAAGCCCGAGAACGGGCTCTGAGGGCCAGTTTCCGTGCGGTTTTCCATTGACAGCGGCGACGCCATCGCCCAACTTCGCACGAGTTCGTGGTCGCTGTGGCACTTTCGCTGCAGTTTCCGCGCACCAAGTCCATTCCGAACAGAGACACCATGGCTGCTAAGAAGAACAAGAAGGGCGCGAAGCCGACGGGCGACCTCATCATCTCCAAGTCCCGCACCAAGGCTGCCGTCAAGAAGTGCAACGTGTCGTCAGATTTCTACGGTGCGCTCGACGCCACCGTGCGCGGCATGATCTCGGGCGCTGAGAAGCGCGCCGAGGCCAACGGCCGCAAGACGCTCCGCCCGCAAGATCTGTAAGGCACGTATCTGTCGGGCACGCATCTGTAAGGCACGTCGCCGTTCCTGCGGGTCGCCACTGCAGTGTGAGCTGCAATCGACCTGATGAGTCCACTGGCGGATCGTGCATTCCACGACCCGGATGTCGCTGGTCAGTCGGCCTCCGGGTCGTTTTGTTTGGGTCGTTTTGTTTGGGTCGTTTTGTTTCTTGCGGCTTCGCGCGCGCTGGTTCAGGCGCCCTCGTGGTCATCGGCGACGCCGAGCCTGGCGAAGCCGCTGCGTTCGAGTTCTAGCAGCCGCTGCCGCAGGCGCTCGGCGATGCCATCGAGCTCGGCATCGGGCGTGTCGGTGGCCACGTGCACTGGATCGCCATAACAGACGACGATGCGCGCGAACGGCTTGGGAACCGTGAAGCGGTCCCAACTGTGCAGATGCCACGCGCGACTGCAGGCCGCACCGACGGGCAACATGGGTGCACCGGTCTCGCGCGCGAGCCAGGCGATGCCGACGTTCATCGAGTGGCGCGGGCCGCGCGGACCGTCGGGTGTGACGACGAGGTGCTTGCCAGCGAGCAAGCTCGCGCTCATCTCGCGCAGCGAACGCGCGCCGCCGCGGCTCAGCGAACCGCGGAAGGCGCGGTAGCGGAAGTTGCGCAGTGCCTTCGTCGCGAGACTGCCGTCGTCACTGGGCGAGACGAGCACGCCGATGTCGCGTCCCTTGTGCTTGGCGAGTGGCATGAGCGTGAGCATGCGGCCGTGCCACATCGCGACGATCCAGGGGCGGTCGCTGGCCTGCAGGTTGCGGCCGGTGTCGCCGGTGCGCTGCACGCGCCAGGTGAGAGCCAGCACGCGCAGCACGGTGGGGCCCAGCAAGTCGAGTAGCCAGCTGCCGACGCAGCGGCGGAGGCGGCGCCACCGCGCGAGACCCGGCGTGTTGCGACCTCGTGCGGTGCGTTCGGCATGGCGCTGGGCTGTGAGGTCGCGCCGGGCCTGGCGGGTCGCGCGGGGATCCATCGTGGCAGCATGGCGGTGTGTTGCGCTGTCCGCACGCGTCGGGTGGTCGTCTTGTCGTTCACCCGCCTCGCGGTGTGCCGCTCATCGTGTCTTCGCCGAGCCCACTGCTGCCCAGAGCTGCCGCCTGCCGTCACGGTCGGTCGAGCCCCGACGTCGGGCCCGCGTCGGCCGGCGACTCGGCCGAACCCGTCACGGCCGAACTCGAGAACGGGACCCGAAGCCACCGGAACAGGCGTCGACCGGCCCACATCCACAGCG
>JBDSBS010000305.1:0-12137 GCA_039921435.1 Planctomycetota bacterium
CCGACCCCACCATCGTGTGGGTCGGCGCCGCATCGGGTGGCGTCTGGAAGTCCACCGACGGCGGCGTGCGATTCACTCCCGTCTTCGACGACCAGAACGTCACCTCGATCGGCGCCATCGCCATCGACCCGCGCACACCCGACGTCGTCTGGATCGGCACCGGCGAAGGCAACCCGCGCAACAGTGCGAGCGTCGGCCGCGGCCTCTACCAGACGCGCGATGCGGGCCGCACCTGGACGAAGCTCGGCCTCGAGAAGAGCGAACACATCCACCGCATCCTGCTTCACCCCACCAATCCCGACATCGCCTTCGTCGCCGCGTTTGGCACGACGTGGGGCGAGAACGAAGAGCGCGGGGTCTTCAAGACCACCGACGCCGGCAAGACGTGGACCAAGATCCTCTACGTCGATCCGCGCACCGGCTGCGGCGACCTCGCCATGGACCCGCGCAATCCCGACAAGCTGTTTGCCAACATGTGGGAACACCGACGCTGGCCGTGGTCCTTCAAGTCGGGCGGCCCGGGCTCGGGCCTGCACCGCACGCTCGACGGCGGCACCACGTGGACGCGCCTCAGCGACGACGACGGCCTGCCCGCGGGCGAACTCGGCCGCATCGGCCTCGCCATTGCAGAGAGCAATCCCAACGTCGTCTATGCCCTCGTCGAAGCGAAGAAGAGCGTGCTGCTGCGCAGCGACGACGGCGGCTTCCGCTTCCGCACCGTCAACAGCAGCGACAACATCGCGCCGCGCCCGTTCTACTTCGGCGACATCCGCATCGACCCGCAGGACGAGAACCGTCTCTACAGCATGCACATGATGATCGACGTCTCGACTGACGGCGGCCGAACGTTTCAGGGCCTCGTCGGCTGGGACGCAGCGCACCCCGACCACCACACGATGTGGATCGATCCGGGCGATGCCAACCGCATGCTGATCGGCAACGACGGCGGCGTCTACACGAGCCTCGATCGCGGTGCGTCGTGGCGCTTCTGCAGCAATCTGCCCGTAGCGCAGTTCTATCACGTCGCCGTCGACGACGACGTGCCCTACCACATCTACGGCGGCCTGCAGGACAACGGCAGTTGGCGCGGCCCGTCGACGGTCTGGGAGAATGGCGGCATCCGCAATTCACACTGGCAGGAGGTCTGCTTCGGCGACGGCTTTGCAACCGTGCCTGATCCCCTCGACAGCCGCCAGGGCTACGCGATGAGCCAGGGCGGCTCGCTGATCCGCTACGACCTGCGTACGGGGACGCAGAAGTCGATCCGCCCGCCCGAGCCCGAAGGGGTCGAGCTGCGCTTCAACTGGAACTCGGCGATAGCGATCGATCCGTTCGAGCCAAAGACCGTGTACTACGGCAGCCAGTTCGTGCACCGCAGCACCGACCGCGGCGAGAGCTGGAACGTCATCTCGCCCGATCTCACGACCGACAATCCCGAGTGGCAGAAGCAGGATCAGAGCGGCGGGCTCACGCTCGACGCGACGGGTGCTGAGAACTTCTGCACCGTGATCACGATCGCGTCGAGTCCCGTGCAGAAGGGCGTCGTGTACGTCGGCACCGACGACGGTCGCGTGCAGGTCACACAGGATGATGGCACGAGCTGGCGCAGCGTCGAGGACCGCATTCGCGGCCTGCCGCGCAACACGTGGTGCCCGCACATCGAAGCGAGCAAGTTCGACGCGGGCACGGCGTACGCGGTCTTCGACGGCCACCGCAAGGCCGACTGGATGCCCTACGTCTACGTCACGCGCGACTTCGGGGCGACGTGGGTGTCGCTCGCGACGCCGGGCATCGACGGCTACTGCCTCGTGCTCGAACAAGACCCCGTGCAGAAGGACCTGCTCTGGCTCGGCACCGAGTTTGGCCTCTACGTCACGTTCGACGGCGGCAAGCAGTGGCAGCGCTGGAAGCACGGCGTGCCGACCTGCTCGGCGATGGCGCTCGTGACGCAAACGACTGCCAATGACCTCGTGATCGCAACCCACGGCCGATCGCTGTTCGTGCTCGATGACCTCACGCCGCTGCGCACGCTGACGCCCGAACTGCTGCAGCAGAAGCTGCACGTGTTTCCCGTGCAACCGGCCATCGCGTGGCAGACCGCACAGACGCCCGGCACGCGCTTTCCGGGCAACGGCGAATACCGCGGCGAGACCCGGCGCCGCGGCGCTTTCATCAACGTCATCACCAATGCCGACGAGCTGAAGCATCCCGACGAGAAGGTCGAGAAGCAGCGCCAGAAGGACAAGGCGAAGGACAAGCCTGCGAAGGACGAGGCGGCGAAGGACACGGCTGCAAAGGACAAGGACGAGAAGGCCGCCGAGGAGGCGGCCAAGGACGCTGCCGACAAGCCGAAGGAAGACCCCAAGGACAAGGCCACCATCGAAGTGCGCGATGCGAGCGGCGCGCTCGTCCGCACGTTTCGCAGCGAAGTGCACCTCGGCCTCAACCGCATCGTCTGGCGCCTCGAACGCGATGGCACACCGGGTCCGGCGCGCGAGTTTCAGGAGGAGCCAGAACTGCCGCCACAGGGCCGCGAAGTGCTGCCCGGTGAATACACGCTGACGGTAAAGTTCCAGGGTGAGTCGAGCAGCGAGAAGGTCAGCGTGCTGCCCGACCCACGCGTCGAGATTGCGATCGCGGACCGCATCGCGAAGGATGCTCTGCGCGCGCAGCGAGAACAGCTACAAGCCGACCTTCGCCGTGCCACGCAACGCTTCGCGCGCAGCAAGCGCGATGTCGACGTCGTCGAGAAGCGTCTGGCCGTCGAGCCCAAGGTGAAGGACGGCGAGACGGACCCGAACAAGGCGCTGTGCTTGGCCCTGAAGGCCGTCAAAAAGTCGCTGACTGAAGTCGAGGAGTCGCTGTGGGGCAAGCGGCCGAGCCAAGGCATCTCGCGCGACGACGACGCCTTGCTTGCGCGCACGATGTCGCTGATGCGCATCACGGGTACAGACGATGCACCCAATGCGACCGAACTGCAGAGCATGGAACGCGCCGCCAAGAAGGTGCCCGAGATCGCGGTCGCCGTCGATGCGTTCGTGACGGGACCGCTCGCGACGTTCCGAGCCGCAGTCGAGCAGAGCGGACTCAGCCTTTTGCCGCAGTTGGAGCCGGTGCCGGCGCGCAAGTAGATCGCCAACGGCGGGCGCCGTGCAACAGAGCGAACGGCAACAGGTGCGGCGCCATGGCACACCCGACCGCGCCGACCGGTGAAGAATAATCTCACGACGCTTGTCCGATCGGCGGACCGCACGGTCATCCAGTGTGTGTCGCCTTTGCGACGCACTACTGCTGGCGACCCAGTACTTCGGTCGCCGTCCTGACGACAGCATTGCTGCCGAGGAGAACCCTGATGAACTCCCCACGCCTGGCCCCGTTTCTCGTCGCCGCCGCTACTTCGCCCACCCGTATCCGCCACCCTTGGCTCTCCCGCACCGCGCCTCTTCTTCTCGCGGGAGCGCTGGCAGGACAGTCACCGTTGGCCACGGCCTACGCCGGCGTCGGTGTGGGCGCCGTTGGCAGTCAGATCTTCTTCGATCTCAACGTGCTCTCCCCGACCGGCATCACCATCAAGAGTCTCGACGTCAACCTGAGCAGTCCGTTGGCCACGCCCGGCACGATCACCGTGCTGACGGTGTTCCCAGCCGGCACCTACACTGCGCCCCTGGCCACGACCACCGCAGCATGGTGGACTGGCCCGTCTGGTGCGGGGCCCGTCGTCGCCGCGGGCGTCGGCAAGCCCACTCACGTTTGCCTCACACCGCCCATCTTCCTGCCGTTCGGAGTCCAGGGAGTGGTCGTGCAGTACACGGGCGTCGCGCCCCAGTACACGGTGAACCTGCCTTTTCCGCTGGCGCCTTGGCCGACCTCGTTCACGGCGGAACTGGTGCTCTCACGCGGCGACTACGCTCCCGTATTCTGGGCGCCGACGATTCCTGGGCCGAACACGTTCGATGGTGCCATCCACTACGATGTCGGCGCCTCGCTGGTGTGTGTGCCCTGCGCGAGCAAAGTCTCCCTCGGCGCGGGCTGTGCCAGCCTGTGTCCGCCGTTCCCCGTGCTGCACATCGATGCCGGCTTCCCGGTGGAAGGCGAGACCCTGGAAGTGGTGACCACCGGTGCCTCGCCATGTGCCCTCGTTGGCATCACTGCGTTCGGACTCGGGCTGCCGTGTGGTGCCGGTGGGTGCCCGATCTGCTTGCCATCGTGTGCGTGCCTGGCCTACGTCCAGCTCGATGTGACCGTGATCGGCTTCCCGGTGGCGGGACAATGGACTTCGCAGTTGCCGATCCCGCTCAGCCCGCTGCTCTGCGGCTTCCCGTTCTTCGCGCAGTCGTTCACGCTCGAGTCACCGTTCGCCATCCCCAGCAGCAACTACCTCGCGCTGATAGTCGGCAGCTGACCGATGCACAGCGCCGGCACACTCGGTATCGATCCCGCCACGGCGATCCTGCTACCCACGGTGTCGGTCGCGAACGGCGCTGGCGAACTCAGCGTGACGATCCCGAACCTGCCAGGCCTGCTCGGGCTGCCGTTCAGCGTGCAGGAGCTGTTGGTCGGGCCTGGCCAGTTGCACCTGACCCCACCGAAGCGAGAGACCAAGCCGCGGCCGGCCAACGCCTCGGCGCCGCCGCCCACCGCATCGAACTGGCGCTACCGCAGGACGAGGTCGAGCGTGTCGCTCAGCGACAACGTGCCGAAGCACGGGCCGGCGTCGAAGCTGAAGCCCTGGCAGGAGAACAGCATGCCGACGAAGCTCGGGTCGGCAGGCACTTCCACTTGTAGCTCCGAGCCCAGGATCGCAAAGCCGCTGACGCCGATCGTGCAGCCGAGGCACGGGCCGAGCGGCGTGTTGTCGGGAGCGCCGAACACGTAGCCGCGCAGGCCAGTGGTGAGGGTCTGCGACAGATGAAACCAGCCGCCGAGCACCGGGGCTCCGAACACGGCGAAGTTGGCGTCGGTGCCGCAGCTAGTGAGCCGCATCGAGAATCCACCGTTCGCCGACATGCCGTCGTAGAGGCGCGCCTCGATCAGGTAGTTGTTGGGCGCATTGTTCTGGGAATGCGTCCAGCAAGCGCCGTAGCGGCCAGCACCACTGCCCGCCGCATGCGTGCTGGTGATCGACATGTCGTACTCGGCATCCGTGCTGTAGCCAGGAAACCCACTGTCCTGCAGGACCAGTCCCTGCGCGAGACTCCAGCCGAACGTCGCCAGCACGGTGTCGAAGTCGGTGCCGGAGCCGCCGTAGAGTTGCGTCCAGCCGACCGCGAAGCGAGCGCCATCGGAGTCGATCGTCGGCGCGTACTGTGGCCAGGCGCCATTCAGATTCTGGGACAGGTTCCATTGCCCGAGCCAGTAGCCGTGCTCTTCCATCATGGTGCCGACGATGTCGTTGTTGCCGGCGACGTCCTTCTCGTAGGCGATCAGGTAGTTGCGGTAGCCGGTGGTCGCGTCGGTCGGCGAGCTGACCGTCGGACGCCAGGTGTTGGCAGTGGAGCTGTCCATGAAGTGGCTGGCGACGGTGACGAAGCCGTCCCAGCGGATGGCGGCGGCGTAGATGTCCTGATCGGTCGGCGAGGCGGCGCGTTCCCAGACGATGCCCCAGCACTGGGTGGCGTAGGGCGGCGTGCCATCGGTCTTCGAGATGCGCGGGTAGGAGTCGAGCGCGACCGAGTTGTCGATCAAGGTCGGCGAGGCCGAGCGCAGCACGCCGTTGCCGTCGACCTGCTTGCAGTGCACGTCGTGGTCGGCAGCCGACACCACCCGCTCCCAGACGACGGTGAAGTAGGTCGGACCGTAGTAGTCCATGTCGCCGCCGACGTCGGGGTTGATCTTGTTGCCGCCGGCGTGGCCAGGCAGACTGGCGCGTTCGATGTCGAACGGCACGCCGAGCGTGCCGGTGTTGGCATCGACCAGGCGTCCACTGATCCAGAACGGCGACACGTTGCCGTTGCTGACCTTCGCCACCATCAGGAAACGGTTGGCGAGGTTGTTGGCAGCGACGCGCGGCTGGCTCCAGTCGACCGTCGTGCTGTCGAGGACCTGGGTCGTGCCGCTCGCCAAGTCGAACGTGTAACGCCGCGCGTAGACATCGCGGTCGGTGAGGCTCCATTGCCGTTCGAAGACCACCAGGTACTCGCCGTAGGACGGCTCATAGGCGATGTCCGATTGCCAGGCCGGGTGGTTGTTGGCGGTCGTGTAGGCGATCTGCGTGCTGTTCACCAAGGGGTCGATGCACAGCGGCAGCGTGGCTGTGGCGACGAAAGCCGCGGGCACGCGAAAGCGGAGCACGCCGTTCTCCAGTTCGGTCGTCAGCGGCAGACGGTTGCCTTTGGCATCGATCGCCACGGCGGCCGAGTAGGTGACGCGACCGCGCGGATCGGTGAAGACGAAGCCGCCGCCATCGTGTTCGGCGTGCAGGTCCGTGGCCAAAGAAACGTCGAGGCGCAGCTCGCCGCGCAAAGGCAGCCGGTCGAACCAGAACATCTGCTCGATGCCGTGCTGGCGCAGTTCGTAGACCGCGCGCATGCCGCCGTGGTCGAAGGTGACCAGGTCGTCTCGCCGCGTCGGCGTGGCTTCGAGCACGGGCAGCGCCTGGCCGGCGACGCTGGCAGCGCGCACGGCGAAGGTCATCGGGTGGTTGCACTCGGCGTCGGCGAAGTACGGCAGGAACGTCGCGCCCTCGCGGCCGAAGCTCACCTTGTAGGTGCCACCGACGGTCCACAGCCGCCCATCGACGGAATCGTGCAGGAGGCTCTGGGGCAGCTGCAGCGCCGGAGCTGGTGCGGCGTCAGCGGCGGTCGAGCCGGGCGTCTTCGTCGCAGCCGCTGGTGTTCGCAGCAACAGCGGCGATGGGGCCGGGCGCTCGACCTTGCTCGCCAGATCGGCAGCGGTCTTGATGTCAGGGCCGGTGCTCGGCGGGGCGGGGATCTTCGCGGGCTGCTGCCCTGCCAAGGTGGCGGCGAGCAGAGCGGCGAACAGCGTGGTGCGGGCGTTCATGTTCATGGGCTTGGGCTTGGGCTTGGGCTTGGTCCGGTGCAGCGGTATTGGGTTGAGCTGCGGAGGTTGAGAGACCTCGCCGCGCGCAACCGAACAGGTGTTTCCAGATTTGCGCGGTGGTGTCTTCCCTGTCGACCACGGACCCGGACGCCAAGTCGCTGCTGAGCGAGAATGCGCGGCACGTCGCGGGACAGAGGGCGCGCCGCGACGAGCCTCAACTTCGCCACCGCTGGGTCATCACTCGGCCGCAACCGCGCCGCGCTCACGAGCCAAGAACACCGTCTGGGTCGGGTACGCAAACTCCACTCGCAGCTCCTCGAAGCGTTGCCCAATCGCCAGGTTGATCGCTTGCTGCGTGTCCATGTAGGTGCCGTACTCGGGCTCGAGCACCCAATAGACGGACTCGAAGTCGAGCGAGCTCGCGCCGTAGGCCTTGAAGTGCGAACGGTCGAACCGCGCCTTCGGTTGCGCCGCGATGCACTCGCGGATCACGCCAGCCAGCTTCGAGACCGTGTCCATCGGCGTCTGGTAGGTCACGCCGATCGTGAACACGATGCGCCGCTCGCGCATGCGCTTGAAGTTCTGGATGCGGCTGCCGAGCAGATCCGAGTTGGCGAAGATCAGCTGTTCGCCGGAGATGCTGCGCACGCGCGTCGTCTTGAGCCCGATCTTCTCGACAGTGCCCGCCTTGTCGCCTACGACGATGGAGTCGCCGACCACGAACGGCTTGTCGAGCACGATCGACAGCGACGCAAACAAGTCGCCGAGGATGTTCTGCACCGCGAGTGCGATCGCGATACCGCCGACACCGAGACCGGTGACCATTGCGGTGACGTCGATGCCGATGTTCTGCAGCGCCAACATCGCGATCACGACGATCACGACGAGGCGCGCCAAGAACCGAATCGCCGGTATCGCGGTCGCGAGCCCGGGATCGTCGACGCCTTGCTGTTGTCGGTGCCGCGCCAAGAACGACTGCAGCCCGAACTCCAGCCCTTCCATGGCCCACGAGATCGCCTGCAGCGCAAGCGTCACGGCAACAGCGATCTGGATCAACCACGCAACACCGGGTGACAGCGTCACGAACCGCGCCCCAAACCAGACCGACAACGCCAGCACCACGAGCACGCTCGTGCGCTGCAGCAGCCGACCGACGAACGCAGCACCACTCTGCGTCTTCTGAGCCAGGTAGCTACCCGCGCGCGTGGCGACCTGCTTTCGCACGATGGTCAGCACGATCAGCGCACCAACTGTCGCCGCGATCGCGATGCCCCACCGCTCGAGGCTGTTGTCGAAGTAGACCTGCTGCAAGAACTGCGGCAGCTGGGGCAGCATCGTGGATGACATATGAGTGCTCTGTGACGGGGCAGCGGGTTCGGCGCCGCTCGCGAACCCATGGTCGAGGCCACCCGATCGATGTCAACCCTGCGCTGGCGCACCAGCGAACCAGCGCATCAGCGCATCAGCGCATCAGCGGGCGACTCCTGACGCGGGCTACTTCCGCAGTGGCTGCTGGCTCACTTCGCTTTCAGCTCGCCACAATCCGCGATGGTGACGTCCTTCGACGTCGAACCAGAACGCGAGCCGATCGCCTCCATCTTGCGCACGATGTCCATGCCTTCGACGACCTTGCCGAATACCACGTGTTTGCCGTCGAGCCACGACGTCACGGCTGTCGTGATGAAGAACTGCGAACCGTTGGTGCCGGGGCCCGCGTTGGCCATCGACAGCAGACCCGGCTCGGTGTGCTTCTTCGTGAAGTTTTCGTCCGCGAACTTCTCGCCATAGATCGACTCGCCGCCCGTGCCGTTGCCGCGCGTGAAGTCGCCGCCCTGGCACATGAACTCCGTGATGATGCGGTGGAAGCCGGAGCCCTTGTAGTGCAGCGGCTTGCCCGACTTGCCCATACCCTTCTCGCCCGTGCACAAGGCGCGAAAGTTCTCGGCGGTCTTGGGGACCGTGTCGGCAAACAGTTCGAAGACGACGCGGCCGGCCGGCTTGTCGCCAATGGAGATATCGAAGAAAACGCGTGGGGATGCCATGGCCCCTTGTTACCCGATGGCGTCGCCGAAACAAACCGCGAGGCGGCAGCTGGGCTGGCATCGCCCGCACTTCGCGACTGCAAGTGACAGGCGCCCATTCGCTGAGCATCATGTGCGGCATGGAAAGCCGCTGATGAAGACCGGGCCTGCCACAGTTTGGCTCCTGCTGTTCGCCGCGTGTGCTGGCGCGCCAAAGACCAGGGTCTCACCCGCGGAAGCTGCCGCGATCGAGCAGAACGTGCGGGGGCTATTGGACACGATCGCGCGGGATCTCGCACGCGACGGCCCGAACGGCTGGCTGTCACACTTCGTGCCTGGCGACGAGTTCTTCATGGCGACCGACGGCAAGCTCGCGTTCGCGAACTTCGCCCACGCCACGGCGCTCGTACAACGGATGGCGCAGCAGCTCGGCCCCATGCAGATGTACTGGTCCGAGGTGCGCGTGCAGCCGCTGGCAGAAGGACTGGCGACGTTCGGCGCGACCTATGCCGAGGACGTGCAGCAGAAAACGGGCGGCCAGATGCACTTCGCTGGCTATGTGACCGGCGTGGCCGTGCAAGCGGCGTCAGGGTGGCAGCTGCAGAGCCTGCATTGGTCGAGCCCGATGCCGGGCCAACACCAGCCGTGACCGACGGTGACGGCAATCAGGCGGCGCGTCACTTCGGTTCGTGCAGACGCGTAGGTTCTGGCAACAAGAACCCCACTTCGACGGCGCCTACCACTGGTTTGGCAACGCCGCCAACTTCGCCGCCATCGGCGACGCGTTCGGGCGCGCGATGGTCGAGCTGGTCGGTAACACGGTGCGCGGCAGCGACAAGCGCTGACGCGCCCAGCTGAAGTGCTCCGACGCTCGGCAGGCGCGCTCAGTCGCCGCCTGCGCGCCCCCTTCCTTCAGCGATGGCCCTTCCCTCAGCGACACTCTGACGAACGGCATCGACGAGCGCTCCGCCGAGGAACGGCTTGGTCACAACCGCACCGCGGGCCGCACCCGTGATAGACGCCGGATCGTCCAGGTAACCAGTCACGTAGACGACGCCCAGATCGGGGTACATGCGTCGCGCGGCAGACGCCAGACCGCGCCCGCTCATCTGCGGCATGACCATGTCCGTGACGAGCACGTCGAGGCTCGCTCCGTGGCTGCGGATCCAGGCCAGGGCCTCACTGGCACTCGTCGCCACGTGCACGACGAAGTGCGCGTTTTGCAGCAACAACGATGTGATCCTCGCGATCGCCGGATCGTCTTCACAGACCAACAGTGTCTCGTGGTCTCGATGCGCCGCGTCTCGATGCGTTGGCTGTACGCTGGGGCTGGGCGGCGACGCACCGATCGCAGGCACCAGGACGCTCAACTTCGTGCCCTTGCCCGGACTCGACTCCAGCAGGATGCCACCCTGCAGCGAGTCGGTGATGCGAGTGACCGTGGCCAGACCGAGGCCGCTGCCGGTGAGGTTGGCCTTGGTGGTGAAGAAGGGTTCGAAGGCGCGCGCTGCCGTCTGCTCATCCATGCCACGCCCGGTGTCCGCGACCTCGAGCACGGCGTATCGACCGACGGGCAGAGTCGCGAGGCGCGTCGGCAGCGGTTCGCGCAGCTCGCGTGCCGTGACCGACACCCGGATGCGCCCCGCACCCTCGATGGCCTGCACCGCGTTGACGACGAGATTCATGAGGATCTGCTGTAGCTCTGACAGCGCCGCGTGCACCACAACCGCATCGGCATTCACTTCGAAGGTCAGATCGATGTCCTCGCGCACGATGCGAGTAAACAACGGCCGCAGCTCGTCGATGCTCTTGCCGACCGCCAGTGGGCCGCGGCGCAGCTCCCCTTCGCGGCTGATCGTCAACAGCTGGCGCGTCAGCGCGGCGGCCGACGACACCGCCTGGCGGATGACCTGCAGGTTCTCTTCGGATCCCTCGCCAATCTCGGTCAGCTCTGCGGCACCCGAAATCGCGGTGAGGATGTTGTTGAAGTCGTGGGCGACACCGGCGGCCAGACCGCCGAGTGCATTCATGCGTTCTGCCTCCCGCAGCCGACGTTCGATGCCGAGTCTTTCGCCGATGTCGCGCACGACCAGCACGAAGACCTCGTCGGCATCGAGCCTGGTCGAAGCTGCGACGATCTCGACCGGCACTTCTTTGCGGTCCGGCCGCACGACGCGAACTTGATAGCTACGCGGCACCACCGCGCTCGAACGCTGCAACGCTTCTTCGCGGATGCCGTGCAATGCCCCCGCTGGCGCGACCCAGTCGTCGATCGACGTGCCCGCCTCCGCGGTGCGGCCGAAGATCGTCGCCGCCGCGGCGTTCATCTCGAGCACGCGAGCGCCCTGGCAGACGAGCAGACCATCCGGTAGAGCCTTCATGATCGCCTCCTGTCGCGCCTCCTGTTCGACGCGGAAGCGGGCGGCCTCGACCTGTTCGCGCTGGAACTTCTCTCGATAGGTCAGGACCTCGAACACATCGCGCAACGGAGCGGGCTGCGCTTCGACGGCGGGTTCGAGCCACCGCAGATAGACGTGCAACCCAAAGGCGAAGATCAGTCCCGTGAAGCACTTGGCGACGATCCCACCCAGCAGCATCGCCATGCGATCCGCGCTGCTCGGCAACACCGCCAGCGTGAACACGGCCGAGTCGAACGCGAGCACCACCGCCAGCGCCAACCAAGCGCGCAGGAACAACGGTCGCTGCACGAAGCGACCCAGCAGTTCATAGAGGAGAATCAGCAAGATGGCGTCGGCGAACAGCAGGACCGTGCCGACCACCATGACCAAGCCTTCCACCTGGAACATGCGCACCCACAGCCCGAAGGGGCTCTCGATCCCATCCAACTCGATCTGCTTGCTGATCAGGAGATAGAGGCAGGCAACGACCAGGTTCGACAGTGTCAGCGCGTAGACGACCTTGCGCGCCTCGGCGGCATCCTCGCGGATGTAGACCAGCAACAGCGCGAACAGACTGCTCGTGAACAGCACCGCCGACCCGGTGTTGGTCACGATGCCGGGGAAAACCTCGAAGTAGAAGTTGGCCGCCAGCTGCACAGAAATGGGCTGCATGACGCCAAGAGCCACGTACAGCGGGCACAGGCTCAAACGATGCCGC